>DATDHP010000540.1:0-1721 GCA_036521515.1 Vicinamibacterales bacterium | reverse complement strand
CCGAGGTGAAGGAGATCATCGGGGTCGATTTACCTTTTCCGCGCGACCAGATCGCGACCAAGGAGCTGCCGGAGTTCACCACGCTCCGCGGCCACGTCTATCGACTCATCAAACGGGAGCAGGGGGAACCCGCGCTTGCGGGGGTGCCGTCAGACCAGGCCAATGAGGACAACGAACACAAGGAGGTCATGCATGGCTAGACGAACCATCCCTCGGCGTCTCGGCGTCGCGACGCTGGCAGCCGGCGTCGCCGCACTCGCGGTCTTCGGGGGAGCTGCGGCCAGCGCGCCCTATCGCGGGCACGCACCGGCGGCCGAAGTCCGTGTCGTCACCCTGCCGATCGCGAACGGGCTCCCACTCGATCTCGGGATCAGGAAGGGCTTCTTCGCTCAGCAGGGGATCGAGATCAAGAAGACAACGCTGCAGAGCGGCAACGACGTCGTCTTGGCAATGGCCAACAACAACGGGGACATCGGGTACCTCGGGTTCGTGCCGATGTTCATCGCAGTGACGAGCAACATCCCGATGACACTCGCGGCTGCGAGTGAGGTCGAGGGCACCTCGGCAGCGGACAACTGGCAGAACATCCTCGTCAAGGGCAACAGCTCGATCCGCACGCCGCGCGACCTGGCCGGAAAGACCATCGCGGTGAACGCGCTCAAGGGCGTCGGCGAAGTGATGATCAAGGCGGCGATGGAGAAGCTCGGGATCAGGCCCAACGCCTTCCGTCTGACCGCGCTGCCGTTCCCACAGATGCGGTCGGCGTTGAACAACGGGCAGGTGGACGCCATTTGGGTGCCCGAGCCGTTCCTCTCTCAGGCGCTGAACATCGACAACGCCCGGATCGTGATGGCGCCGGGGCCGGTGATGGGCCGCTATACGCCGGTCGGCGGCTACGCCGCGCGGCAAAGCTGGCAACGGCAGAATCCCGCACTGGCTGCGAGGTTCCGGACGGCGATGAACCGGACGCTCCTGTACGCCCAGTCCCACCCGGACGAGATTCGCCAGATGCTGCCTCCGGGCACGCAGAACGTGCGCCTGCCGATCTGGAGCCCGGTCGTCGATCGGGGGAAGGTCCAGGCGCTCGCGAACTACGCCCGAAAGTACGGAGTGATCACGCGGATGCCGAACATCAGGCAGCTCGTGCCGAACAGCATCGCCAGCGGGCTCGTCCTGCAGGGCACGGTGCAGGGGCGGCGCGTACTGCTGCGGCTCGACGGCCGCACGGTCACGAGGCTGACGGCAGGCCCGTACACCTTCGTCGTCACAGACAACTCGCGGACGCAGAACTTCACGCTCAAGGGCTCGGGCGTGAACCGCCAGACGAGCGTTAGGGGTCGGGGCCGGTCGACCTGGACGGTGAACCTCCGCCGGGGCACCTACAGGTACTGGTCCAGCGCGGCCCCTGGGGCGAAGAAGAGCTTCAGGGTCACCTAAGGCGCGAAGGTCGCTGTCGGAGCGATCGCCACGTCGAGGAGCAGCGGCTCCTCGCGCGTGGCGAGCTCCGGCACGACCTCGTCGAGCGTCCCGACGAGCTCGTCGTGCTCGGCGATGCGCCGGGCTTCGCAGCCCTGCGCGCGGGCCAGGGCGGCGATGTCGACGTCGAAGCCCGGCCAGGGGGCGGCGGCGCCGTGGCGCTCTGCGAGGCGGTCCATGATCGCGTAGCCGCCGTTCGCGAGGATCACGTAGAGCGCGCCGACGCGATAGTGGGCGGCGCTCCA
>DATDHP010000539.1:0-2236 GCA_036521515.1 Vicinamibacterales bacterium | reverse complement strand
GATCAGCTGGTCTTCATGGAGGTTCGCGTAGGCCTTCGCCCAGGCGAGGAACGGGATCCAGTACAGCAGCTCGAACCCGGTTTCGGTGAGCCACGGCCCGACGATGACCGGACGATCCTGCCGGCCCAGCAACGTGACGAGCGCCCTGGTCTCGTCGACTTCGGGCACACCGGGAAACACGAGGCGCTTGGCGGGATCGCGGTGCTTGTTCAGTTTCGGCGTGAGAATCGCGCCCGATGCCTCGCGGGGCGCCGGCGGTTCCTCGCCAACCATGTGCCTGAGGCGCGTCACGGCGAACTGCCGGATCTTCAGGAACACCTGCTTGCGCGCATGACGCCGGAAGCGGTTGAACCTGAACCGCGTGTCCTTGCGCCACGGGTGCGTGACGTTCCGCACGTACGCGTAGGCGAGCCACGGCAGCAGGAGCAGGCGTACGACGAGCGCCGTCGCCGGCGTGTCGATGCGGGCGGGCGCCTGCTCGCCGCCGACAGCTTCGACCGCATCGGCAAACCGTGGCGTCGCCGGTTCGTCGAGGCCATGCGGCCGGACGAAGGCTGCGGTGAAGCGCCGCGCGCGCTCGACGCCGGCACGCGGATCCGCGAGCGTCGCCGAGAGCTGCGCGACATGCTCCTCGAGACTGCGAGAGACTTCGAGCAGGCCACCTCCGGCCTCGAGCAGGTAGCGGAAGTGGAGTGTCCCTTCCTGATTGTCGCGCGAAATCTCCGGCAGCAGCACGCTGAGCACGGGCTTGCCGACGACCGCCGCCTCGAGAAAGGCGCTGGTGTTGAGTCCCACCACGGCCGACGCGTGATGGAGCGAGTCGAAGTAAGCGCTCTTCGCGACCGGATCGACAGGATGACCGCCAAGGAATGCCACGTTCCTGAACTCGGTCAGGTCCGTCTGCTGCCACTCGTCGAGCCGCGCCGGATGGGGACGGACGAGAACGCCGGCGCCGCGCACCCATGGATCGCTGCTGCCGCGCAGCTGCTGGATCCAGCGTTCGACGAACCGCGCCTCGCCGGCCGTGTTCTCGAACAGCGAGGAACAGATGTACAGGACGAACGGCGTCGCCGGATCGAGCCCGATCTGCTCACAGAAGTCCTCGCGTGAGCGCGACGGCCGACGGTCGAACCACGGATCGCAACCCTGGGCGCCGGTGACAACGACACGTTCCGCGGGGACCCGATGCCGTTCGATCGCGTCCTGTTTCTGGATGTCGTTCCACACCAGCATCCGCTGCGGGACGGCGCGCGGCAGCGACGGGCCGGCGAGCTGGTCCCAGCTCGCGACGCACCAGACCGTACGCCAGCCCAACGCCTGTGCGCTGAGAGAGTGGTCGAGCTGCGGTGAGCCGGGATCGACCGGGGCCGTCAACAACACGACGTCCGGCGCCTGCTCGCGCAGAAAACCAGTCAGGTGACGGCTGTGGGGGATCGCCAGCTCGCATTGCGCCAGCCACCAGGCGAGGAGACGGCGGCCCGACGGCGTTCGCAGCGGCGGCAGACGGGTGAGGTGGGTGATCAGCGCGGGTGTACGCTCCCCTGCTCTCCGTCGCAGGCCCGGCGCCGAGTCATAGCGGGGGTCGAGGACGTGAAGATAGTCGATCGCCAGGCGCATCTTCCGCCCGAGGTCGAACCACGCGTCCCATTCGCGAGCCGGAGTCCAGCCGAATGTCACGCCCGCATATCGCGCCGCGAGGCGTTCCACCATGCCGGCGCCACCCATGGACTCTTCACGATCAGCGGAGAGATGCACGGCGTGGCCGCGCTCCGCGAGCTCGGCGATCGCCGACTCGAAATTGCGCAGACAGGAGAAGTGACGCGCCAGGAACAGGATCTTCATCAGGTCAACGGAGCAATAGTCAACGGAGTCGTAGAGGCCGACCTTCCCCGGGGCCCCCACAGCGCACGCTTGCGATGTGGGGTGGGAGATCGGCCTGGGCCGGCTGAAGCCGGCCCCCACGTCAACGCAAACGAGCTCTGCGTTTCAGTCTCGTTGCCAGGCCGTGAAGCGAGATAGCGCACGAAGATCCAGCGTCGTGAACTCGGCAGCACCGGCGCGCTGCCCGGCCTGACGGGCGATCAGGAGATGCGGTGCCAGGAACCTGTCGTCCTCGTACACGGCAACGGTGGGCACGCCCATGAAGGGCGCCATCCAGGCGAGACCACCGCAGGTGCCCAGAAAGTAGTCGGCATGCGCGATCAGGGCGATCTGTATCCCGAGATTGCTGCGCGGT
>DATDHP010000538.1:0-5270 GCA_036521515.1 Vicinamibacterales bacterium | reverse complement strand
GAAAAGATGTTCATCTTCAATCGCAATCTTCGATCTGTGATCTGCAATATTCCATCAAATCGCAGGATTTGAAGATTGCAGATTGAAGATGGGAGCTCGTGAGGAGGACCGACTCGTGACCGACATCATCCGCCGTGCCCGAGCCGCCCTGATCGCGGCAGCCATCCTTCCTGTTCTTCAGGCGTCGAGTGTGTACGCCCAGCAGGGCCCGCAGTTCCGCGTGCTTTCGAGCCGGCCCGACCTGGCCACCGGCGGCGATGCGCTCGTACGCATCGACCTGCCGGCCGGCACCGCCGCGACTGACGTGAAGGTGACGGTCAACGGCACCGACGTCACCCCGGCGCTGCGTGCCGACCGTGGCGGGCTGATCGGGTTGGTGACCGGCATGGCCAACGGTTCGAACACGCTGACGGCGACGGCCCGCGGCCGGACCGCGAGCGCAACGCTCGTCAATCACCCGATCACCGGGCCGCTGATCTCGTCGCCGCAGGAACAGCCGTTCGTCTGCATGACCGACCGGTTCAAGCTGCAGTCCGGTGGAACCCTCGGGAAGCCGCTCGACGCGGACTGCTCGATCGCCACGCGTGTCGACTACGTCTACCGTGCCAGGGGCGGCAAGGACCTCGTGCCGCTGGCGAATCCCAAGGCAGTTCCCGCCGACGTCGCCGTGACGACCGTCGAGGGCCGCGAGGTGCCGTTCGTCGTGCGCATCGAGACCGGCACTGTGAACCGCTCGATTTACCAGATCGCCATGCTCCACGATCCGTCTCGCGAGCAGGAGCCTGACTTCCTCGGGCGCCCGGCCGGCTGGAACGGCAGGCTGATTTTCACTTTCGGCGGCGGCTGCGAGCCAGGCTGGTACCAGCAGGGGGCGTCCACTGGCGGCGTGCTCGACGACGTGCACCTGCAACGTGGCTACGCGGTGGCCTCCGCGTCGCTGGACGTCGCCGGCAACAACTGTAACGACCTGATCTCGGCCGAGACCATGATGATGGTCAAGGAGCGGTTCATCGAGCGCTACGGCGCGCCGATGTTCACGATTGGCTGGGGCTCGTCGGGCGGCGCGATCCAGCAGCACGCCATCGCCGACAACTATCCGGGGCTGCTCGACGGCCTGATCACGGGACGCAGCTTCGCAGACACCGCCTTCGCGAGCAGCACCAGCAGCGGCGACAGCCGTCTGCTCCTCAATTACTTCGACAAGCTGGCCGGCCCCGTCGCGTACACCGACGAGCAGAAGCGCGCAATCGCCGGTTTCGCGAACGCCGCGACGATCTCGAATCTCTCGCGGGTGCGCGCGCCCCGCTACAACGCCACCGAGCGGTGCCCGGAGGGCCTGCCGGCGGAGCAGAAATACGACCCGGTCAAGAACCCGAAGGGCGCACGCTGCACGATCTGGGATCACGGTGCAACGGTGTACGGGCGCGATCCGCGCACGGGGTTCGCGCGTCGGCCGCTCGACAACACCGGCATTCAGTACGGGCTCGAGGCGCTCAACGGCGGGGCGATTACGAAGGAACAGTTCCTCGACCTCAACGAGAAGATCGGTGGCTTCGACATCGACGGCAGCATCGTCGCCGCGCGGATGGTGGCGGACACGATAGCGACACGCGCCGCGTACCGGTCGGGGCGGCTGGTCAGCGGCGGCGGCGGGCTGGCCACGGTGCCGATCATCGACTACCGCACGTACTACGACGACCTGCCCGCCGGCGACGTGCACCTGCGGTTCCAGTCGTTCACCACGCGCGCACGCCTGGAGAAGGCGAACGGCTACTCCGACAACCGCGTCATGCTCCTGCAGGATCGCCGCTACGGCGACTTCGATACGACGAGCCCTGTCCTGGCGGATGCGCTGGCGCAGATGGACCAGTGGCTGAGCAGCCTCGCGCTGGACGATTCCAGCGCCACGCCGATCGCGAAGCTGCGGAAAGCCAGGCCGGCAAACCTCGTGGACGCCTGCTGGACGAAGGACGAGGTGCCGCAGAAAATCGAGGAGAAGCAGGAGTACCGCTCGGGACGCTGCAACGAGCTGTACCCGTCGTTCTCGTTTCCGCGGGGCGTCGCCGGCGCGCCGATCGCCAACGACATCATCAAGTGCCAGGTGAAGCCGATCGCCGCGGCCGACTACACGGTCACCTTCACGGGCGACGAGTTGAGCCGGCTGCGGAAGATCTTCCCGGCCGGCGCGTGCGACTGGTCGAAGCCGGGCGTCGAGCAACAGCGGCTCGCCGGCACGTGGCAGGCGTTCGGCCCGCGCGCGTCGGGCGGCACGGGCGCGCCATGACACCGGCGGCGTCATCGCTGCCACGAGCCACGGAGGCACGGAGACACGGAGACGAATTCTTTGGGCTTTCCTCGGTGCCTCCGTGTCTCCGTGGCCGGTTGGGGCGGATCGTTTGATATCGAGAATCAACCCAGGAAATTCGAATGCGAACAAGGGTATTAGCGGTCCTCGCGGTGTGTGCTGCCGTCGTCTCGGCCGTGGACGGCCAGGCGCCGGCCCCAGGCAAGGTCCCGACCGTCAAGGAAGTGCTGTACAGCGCAGCCGACAGCATCGGCCAGCTGCGCACGGCCAACGAAGTCGATCGGATCGCGACGATGAACTACACGGCGACCGGGACGCTGGCGGTGGGTGGCCAGCCATGCACGTTGAAGGAGTACAAGGCGAGCATCAACTGGCTGCACAAGGGCATGCGTGTGGACTACACGTGCGACGGGCAGCCTCGCCGCGTCGAGGTGGTCAACCGCAACGTGGCGTGGAACGAGACAACGCCGGGCGTCGGCGCGACGCCCGCGCCGGCGGGCGCCGCCGCCGAGCGTCAACTCATGATCTGGACCCTTCCGGCGGGCATCATCAAGGCGGCCACCGCGGCGGGCGCCAAGACGATGGTGGCGGTCGAAGGGGGGAAGACGGTGCTCTCGTTCCCGGTAGTCGATGTGCCCGGGGCCACGATTCGCGCGTTCTACAACCCCGCGAATTATCTCCTCGATCGCGTCGAGACACGACTGGGCAACGTGGTCATCGACATCGCCTACTCGGAGCACGGCGACTGGAACGGCGAGGACTATTTGAGCGACGTCCAGTTCCCCAAGCGCATCGTGCAGAAGCGGGGAGCGGCGACGATCGCCGACCTGACCGTCGAGAAGACGAACACATACAACCCGTACGTCATCATGCCGGTTCCGCCCAGCATCAAGGGGTGACAGCGGCATCACGAAGGGAGGGTTCAATGCGCGGTTGCATGCTATTTGTCGCGGGAATCCTGGTCGGACTTGCCGCCCAGACGGCCGTTGCCCAGAACCAGAACGCCGGGATTGTCGGGCTGAATCACGTGGGGATCAGCGTACCCAACCTCGACGAGGCTGTGGCGTACTACACGCAGAAGCTCGGATTTCGCGAGGCCTTCCGCAACAACGACGAGAAGGGGCAGCCGACGCTGGTCTATATGCAGATCAGCCGCAACACGTTCGTCGAGCTCCAGCCCGCCAATGCGCAACGGCCGCCCGGGATGAATCACCTGGGCGTGCACGTGGAGAACATGCGCGCGGCGACCGCCATGTTCCAGCAGCGCGGGGCGAACGTCTCCGAGATCCGGACGAGCCCGACCAACGCCATCCTGTCGAACATCACCGACCTGAACGGCATCCGCATCGAGCTTGCCGAGCTCCCGCCCGCCTCGCTGCACCGGCAGGCGATGGAGCGGTGGAAATAAGCCGGCGGCGCGGCCTGGCAGGCGGACACGCCCCGCCAGGCCGTCCTGATCGCAACCGCGGATGAGCGGCGACTCCGACAAGTCGTTCTGGCATCGCTATCTCGAGTTCTACGAGGAGGCCTTCTCGAAGCTCGGTCAGGTCTCGTCGATTCTCGAGTTCGGAGTGTTCAAGGGCGACTCGATCCGCTGGCTGGCGCAACGTTTCCCCGATGCGCGCATCGTCGGCTGCGACATCATCCCGCCGCAGCCGTCGTGGCCCGTGTCGCCGCGAATCGGGTACGCCACGCTCGATCAGGGCTCCCTGGAGCAGATACGGCGGCTGTTCCAGCACTTGAACATCCGGTTCGATCTGATCATCGAAGACGGCAGCCACCAGCCGGTTCACCAGCGCAACTGCCTCGTCGAGTCGCTCGCCTGCGTGCGGCCGGGCGGCATCTACGTGCTCGAGGACCTCCACACGGCGCATCCACAGCATCCCCTCTACCGCGAGCTGGGCCGTTCGTCGGTCGTCGGCCCGCTTCATCTGCTCCTCGCCCTCGAGCATCTTCAGGCGAACGGCAGGGTGATCGACGAACCCACGCTTTCTCGCCTCACTGGCGATTCGCTGTTCTCCCGCGAGGACGTGGAGCTCGTCGCCCGCCGGGTGGCGAGCATCAACCTGTACAGGCGGGCGACGTTGCCCCATCGCTGCTACAACTGCGGCTCGTCGGATTTCGATTACGGGACGCTTCGCTGCCGGTGCGGCGCGGATCTGTACGACGAGGCCGACTCGATGTCGGCGGTTCTGCACGTGTCAGCGTGATCTTCCGGCTGAAGCCGGAAGCCACAACTGTCTCGGTCTGGCTTCCGCACACCACAGTTTGTGGCTTCCGCCTTCAGGCGGAAGGCTCTGTTAGAGCTCCCTGAGCGCTGTTGGAATCGGCAGCCTTGCCGCCCGGATGGCAGGCAGCAAGCCGCCGACGAGGCCCATCGTCAGCGCGTAGAAGAGTCCCAGGGCGAGCAGCTGCGGCGTCACGCGGAACGCGAACGCCACCTGGCTGAACGTCTGGAAGTTCATCGTCGAGGTCTGGTACCCGTTGAAGGCGAGGTACGCGCCGGCGGCGCCGATCACGCCGCCGATGGCGCCGAGCACCATCGCCTCGGCGAGCACCGAGACGAGGACCGACGCCGTGTCGAACCCGAGCGCGCGCAGCGTCGCGATTTCGCGGGCGCGCGTGGCCACCGCGGTATACATCGTGAGGATGGCGCCGAAGATCGCACCGATTCCCATCAGGGCCGCGATGCCGATGCCGACGGTCTGAATCAGCCGCGTCATCGCCTGCGACTGGCTGGCGTAGTACTCGTTCTCGCGCCGGACCGAGACGTTCAGCTGGGGATTTGCCGTGAGCCAGTCGCGAAACGTGTCGAACGACGCGGTCGACTCGAGCTGCGCGAGCACCGACTGGTAGTTGTTTCCGCGGCGATAGACGCCCTGGAGCACACGCACGTCGCTCCAGATCTCCGTTTCGGCCACGCCACCATCGGCCTCGAAGACGCCCACCACCTGCCAGCGGTTCT
>DATDHP010000537.1:0-16341 GCA_036521515.1 Vicinamibacterales bacterium | reverse complement strand
TCGCGGCCGCGCAATCTAGTAACGAAGCGAAGCTTCGTTACATCACGCTAGCACGTTCATAGCGGGCGGACGAAACGGCCGCCGTCCAGGCGTCGCACCAGTCCCCGCAATTCAAGGTCGAGCAGGCGAGGCAGCAGGCGGCTCGTCTCCAGGCCCGACAGCCCCGCGAGACCATCGAGGTCGTAGACCGTGCCGGCGTCCATGCCGCGCAGCAGCGGGTCCGTGCAAGTCCTTGACTTGTTACGACTTGCCTCCGGCGCCGAGAGCCCGGGCGAACCAGTCGCCAGGCCGAGCTCATTGACGACATCCTCGGCACATTCGACGATCGTCGCCCCGTCCCTGATGAGCGCGTGACCGCCGCGGTTGCGGCCGCTGAGCACGTTCCCGGGGACGGCCATGACGTCCCGTCCCTGTTCGAGGGCACACGCGGCCGTGATGAGTGAGCCAGATCGGTCCGATGCCTCGATGACCACGACGGCGCGCGACAGGCCGCTGATCAACCGGTTGCGCAACGGGAAATGAAACGGGAGCGGCGCCGCATCGGGCGCGTGCTCGCTCAGCACCAGCCCGCTGTGGGCGATGTCATCGGCCAGGCCTTTGTGCTCGGCGGGATACACACGCTCGAGACCGGAGCCGAGCACGGCGATCGTGCGGCCGGTCGTGAGCGCGCCACGATGGGCCGCGGAATCGACGCCGCGGGCGAGGCCGCTCACGACGACGATGCCGCGGGCGGCCAGAGCAGCTCCGAGACGAGCCGCCGTTTCGAGCGCCACGGCGGATGCCGCGCGGGAGCCGACAATCGCCACGGCCGGCGCGTCTAACGTGTCGAGGAGACCTCGGTACCAGAGCACCGGCGGCATGTCCGGGATGGCCAGCAGAGCCGTCGGAAATCGCAGGTCGTTCCAGGCGAGCGCGTCGATGCCGCGACGGGAGGCCCGGATACGAAGGTCGTATGCGGATGCCAGCAGCGGCGCCGTCTGTGCGAGCAACTCGGGGTCGTCCGCGCGGAGCCGCGCCGTGAGCCCGGGCCGGTGTAAGGTGGGAGCGAGCGAGAGAGCGACAGCCTGATCGAGCGTCATAGCACACCCCGACATTTCATGGGTGCACCCGACCCCGTGTCCCGATTATAGGCAGCCGATCCGCTACCTTTCAACGCAGGAGGACGTGTTACGAAATGTCGAGAGGACAGGAGGGTGGAAAACGCGCCTGTTTCCGGGGAATCCGGCTGCCGGGACGTGGCACATGGCTTGCTCGACCGAGTTAAGCTATTGAATTTCAAAGCGCTTGCGCCTCGCGCATACGTGTGACTATAGTTGGGCCGGTACCAAAATAGGCCGTTCGTCATGCACATTCGAATTCTGGGCGTCGTGTTGTTGCTGGCGGCCGCCGCGGCGCCCGTCGCAGCCGACGCACGCGACGACGCGAAGAAGCAGGTCGAATTCGGAATCAGCGTGGCGCAGCGCGGCCTGTGGCGCGAGGCGATCTACCGGTGGGAACGCGCCGCGCAGATCGATCCTACGTACGCCGCCGCGCACAACAACCTCGCGATCGCCTACGAGCACGAGGGCGACCTCGCCAGGGCGCGCCACGCCTACGAGAAAGCGCTCGAGCTCGAGCCGAATAACGCGTTCATCAAACAGAACTACGAGCTGTTCAGAGAAATCAATGACCGCACCACGCGCAAGGACACTCAGTAGCCTCGTTGCGGTGGCGCTCACCGCGGCGTGCACAAGTTACTACGAGATTCCGATCGAGACGCCCATACGGCCGAAGCTGGACGTGTCCGCGTTCCAGCGCGTGCTCGTTGCCGGGTTCATCTCGGGCGGGACCGAGGACGTCGACGCGAACCTGGAGACGACACGCCTGCTGCGCAGCCAGCTGCGGACGAAGTCGGATCTGCGCGTGATCGACACCGATGTCCTGCCGCTCATGGACGTGGCCACCGAGTCGCGCGGCGGTGAGGCCGAGGCCGCCTCGACGAACGGCTCCGGCGACCCGGCGGCGATTCGCGATGAGAAGGACCTCGAGCCGTACGAGCACATCTTCGCGGATGTCGAGTACTGGAAACGAATCGGTGAGGAGTACCAGAACCCGCTGATCGTGACCGGCACCGTGATGTTCACGCCCCACTCGCGCTCCGGCATCGTGCAGCGCGAGCAGGAGGTGTTCGACTCGTTCGGCCGCCGGCGTGTCGTGCCCGTGCGCACGTACATGGAACGCAAGGGGTTCATCCTGCGGCCGCGTTTCATCTTCATCGACGGGCGGACCGGGACGACGCTGCACTCGGAGAATTTCCGCGAGGAGATCCTCTATAACGCGAACCAGACGACGCCGGCCCTGTCCTCCTATTTCGAGCTGATGGACCGGCTGATCCCGAGCTTCCTGAGCACGCTGAGCAGCCAGAAGATCAAGGGCACCCGCGTCCTGCTCCAGTAGAGGCCGACCTTCACGTCGGCCTCCCTGTCCCGCCCGCCAGGGCCGGCCGAAGGCCGGCTTCTGCGACGCCCCTGTGCTAAAGTAAACATTTTGTGCGGGCCGTTTTGCGTCCCGCCTGGTTCAGTCTCGAGGCGAGGAAACGCTGTGTACGCGATTGTTCAGGCCCGCGGCCGGCAGGTGAAGGTGACGCCCGGTGCGATTGTCGAGGTCGACGGCGCTCCAGGTGAACGCGGCTCGGAGTTCACGTTCGAGCAGGTGCTGCTCGTCGAGAAGGACGCGGGCGAGATCCTGGCGGGCGCCCCCTTCGTGGCCAACGCCAGGGTCGTCGGCGTGGTGGACGGAGAGGCGCGTGGGCCGAAGCTGCGCGTGTTCAAGAAGAAGCGGCGCAAGGGTTTTCGCAAGACGCGCGGCCACCGCAGCGTGCTCACGCGCGTCAGGATCACGGATATTCAGGTGTAGTCTTCGGTCTTCGGTCTACTGCCTACGGTGGTCTACGGTCTCCGGTCTACGGTAGCAACCAGCTGGTTCTTACCGAAGACCGAAGCCGGAAGACCGAAGACCGAAGACCACAAGGATCTTCAAGATGGCTCACAAAAAAGGACAGGGCAGCTCACGCAACGGTCGCGACAGCAACGCGCAGCGCCTTGGCGTGAAGCGGCACGACGGCAACATCGTCACGGGTGGGTCGATCCTGGTGCGGCAGAAGGGTCGCCGCTTCGAACCGGGCCTGAACGTCGGTCTCGGCAAGGATCACACGCTGTACGCGAAGATTGACGGCAAGGTCCGCTTCGAGGACCACGGTCAGCACGGCCGCAAGATCTCGATCATACCGGTTGAGTAGTCGCCGATCTTCCGGCTGAAGCCGGAAGCCACCCTGCGGAGTGAGTCTGCCTGCACCGTGGCTTCCGCCTTCAGGCGGAAGATCGAGTCCTCAGGCCCACGCCGTATACTGGGAGGGATGTTCGTCGATGAGGTGGACATCCATGTTGCCGCCGGCGACGGCGGGCGCGGGTGCCTGAGCTTTCGTCGCGAGAAGTACGTCCCGCGCGGCGGCCCCGATGGCGGGGATGGCGGCCACGGCGGCTCCGTCTACGTTGTTGCGACTCCCACCAAGAACACACTCGTTGACTTCCGGTTCCACCCGGATTTCACGGCCGACAGGGGCCAGCACGGGCAGGGCTCCAATCGCACCGGACAGACAGCGGAGGATCTCGAGATTCCCGTCCCGATCGGGACGCTGGTGTTCGAGAAGGACGCTGTCAGCGGTGAGACACGGCTGCTTGGCGACCTCGCGCAGGAAGGCCAGCGCATCCTCGTGGCGCAGGGCGGGCGCGGGGGGCGCGGCAACGCGCGGTTCGTCTCCTCCACCAACCGCGCACCGCGGCGGACCGAGCCGGGCCAGGCCGGCGGGGAGCGCCTGCTGCGCCTGCAGCTGAAGCTGCTGGCCGACGTCGGCTTCGTCGGGTTCCCGAACGCCGGCAAGTCGACGCTCATCTCGCGCGTGTCGGCGGCAAGGCCGAAGATCGCGGACTACCCATTCACGACGCTTCAGCCGAACCTCGGCGTCGTCACGCTCAGCGACGATCGCAGCTTCGTGGTGGCCGACGTTCCAGGCCTGATCGAGGGCGCGCACGCCGGACAGGGACTGGGTCACCAGTTTCTCCGCCACATCGAGCGGACGAAGGTGCTCGTCCATCTCGTGGATGTCTCCAGCGCGTCGGGCCGCGATCCGGTGGACGACGTCGAGACGATCAACGAGGAGCTCAGGCTGTTCGACCCGCGGGTTGCGGCGAAGCCACAGATCATCGCGGCAAACAAGATCGACGCGCTGGACGATCCGGATCGCGCGAGGCGCCTCGAGCGGCACGCGAGGACGCGCGGCGTGCCGCTCTACCGGATCTCCGGCGCCACCGGTGAGGGCGTCGACGCGCTGATGGAGGCGGTGTGGCGTGAGATCGCGGCCGTGCGTGCCGCTCCTCTCCCGCCGGCGGTCCCCGAAGACGGGGAGACGGCCGATCTGATCTCTCCGGCGAGGCTCCGTCGCGACGCATGACGGGCTCGCGGCGCCTGGGCGTGCTTGGCGGAACATTCGATCCCGTTCACTTCGGACATCTCGACGCGGCGGAAGCCGCGCGTGCATCACTCGAGCTCGACGAAGTGCTGTTCATTCCGGCGCATGACCCGCCGCACAAACCGGCGGATCCGCAGGCCAGCGCGTTCCACCGGTTCGCGCTCGTCGCGCTCGCCGTCCAGGAGTGGCCCGGCTACCGCGCCTCCGACATGGAGCTTGTCCGGGAAGGCGCGTCGTACACGGCAGATACCCTGCGCGCGCTGCGCGCCTGCGGATGGACCCTGGCGCAGCTGTTCTTCATTGTCGGCGCCGACGCATTTGCCGACATCGCGACGTGGCGCGAGTTCCCGGCGGTCCTGGATCTGGCGAACTTCGCGGTGATTGCCCGCCCCGGCACCACGATCGACCAGGCGCTCGCACGCACGCCGGAACTGCTGCCGCGGGTGCGCGCCGCGGCCAGCCGGGCATGGAGTCACGAAGACGGGACCGGAATCCATCTCGTCGAGGCGCGCACGCGGGACGTGTCGTCCACGACCATCCGCGCGCGGCTCGCGCGCCGGGTGCCGATTGACGATCTCGTACCGGCGGCGGTCGCCCGGCACATCACCCTGCATCATCTGTACGGAGCGGTAGACGACTTGCATGGCGAAAACCAAGGCAGCAACGAAAGAGCTCGAGAGGACGCCTAAGGCCCCGGGGAGACCACGAATACCGAAGGCCGTGACAACGGCCGTCCGCGCGGCGCTCGACAAGAAAGCGATCGACGTGGTCGTGCTCGATCTGCGCAAGGCGGGCGGCTTCACGGATCACTTCGTGATTGCCTCCGGTGCGAACCCGCGGCAGATCAACGCGATCGCCGAGGCGATCGAGGACACGCTCAGAAAGGAGCTCGGGGAACGGCCGGCGCTGGCCGAAGGCGTGGAGAAGTCGGAGTGGATCCTGCTCGATTACTTCAACTTCGTCGTGCACGTGTTCAGCCGGGAGTGCCGCGCCTTCTACGGGCTCGAGCGCCTCTGGGGCAGCGCCGAGCGGCACGAGTTCTCGGACGAGCAGTAACCCTCGGCCGTGCCGCGGCTGGCGCGCTGGTGGCCGCGATCCTCGCGCCACGCTGCGCCGCCTGTTCGCGGGTACTCGATACCCCGCTCGACGGTCCTGTGTGCCCGGGCTGCTGGACTGACGTGATCCCTCTCCGGCCGCCGCTCTGCGTCGCCTGTGGCGATCCGCTGCCGTCGTGGCGTGTCATCAGCGTGGCGATGTCCCTCTGCGCACGATGCCGCCGTTCCTTCCGGCCAAAGCCGGAAGCCACAGGACCCGGTGGCTTCCGCCTTCAGGCGGAAGGCGTGGACAGAAGCCGCGCCGCCGGCGACTACGAAGGCGCGCTGCGCAAGATCATCCACGCTTTCAAGTACGAGGGGCGGCGTTCGCTCGCCGCGCCGCTTGCGGCCATGATGAGCACGGCCGGCTCCGAACTGCTCCGGGACACGGACGTCCTCGTGCCTGTCCCTCTTCACGCCGTGCGGCGCCTTCAGCGTGGCTTCAACCAGGCGGACGATCTCGCGAGGCGCCTCGATGGACCCGTCGTCCGCGCGCTCTGGCGCATCCGCGCCACGTCCCCGCAGGCCGGTCTGACGGCCGCGGCGCGCCGCCGCAATGTGCGCCACGCCTTCCGTCTCTCGCCGCTCCTGTCCCGCCGGACACGGTCGAGGCTCATCGAGGGCCGCACGGTCGTGCTGGTTGACGATGTGAGAACGACAGGCGCAACGCTCGACGCCTGCGCCCGTGTGATGAAGGAGGCCGGCGCGAAAGAAGTCCGCGCGCTGACGGCTGCGCGCCGGACCTTCCGGCTAAAGCCGGAAGCCACATGAACAAGCCAGAAGCCACACGCTCTTCCTGCTGAAGCCGGAAGCCACATCTGTACCCTGTGGCTTCCGCCTTCAGGCGGAAGGCAACCTACAACCGTGCGGACACGGCGCTGAACACGTCCTCCGCCACTGCCGCCCGATCGCGATCGGCGTCGATACGCAGCCAGTTGTCGTTCCTCGCCTGGCGCTGGTAGCTTTCCCTCACCCGCGCGAGCAGCGCCAGGTCGCGCTCGTATCTGTCGCGATCGGCGGTCTTCCGGCGCGCCGAGACCTCCGGGGGGATGTCGAGCAGGATCGTCAGGTCGGGCTGCGGCAGGTACTTCTGAATGTCCAGGAGCCAGGCGGCGTCCAGGCCGTGCGCCTCGCCGTACGCCACGCTCGACGCGAGATACCGATCGCAGAGAAGAATGGTTCCGGCGTCGCGCGCTCGGACAATCTCGTCCTTTCGTTCGTAACGGTTGGCCACATAGAGCAGCTGCATCAGGTCGGGGCCGTACTCGTGCTCGCCGTCGAGCGCGCGCCGAAGCTCCGTCCCGATCGCCGTGCGGTAATCGGGAAATGACAGCAGCCGCACGGTGCGGCCTGCGGCGGCCGTCAGCCGGTCCCGCAGCAGCTCGGCCTGGGTCTGCTTGCCGCTCTGGTCGAGCCCCTCGAAGGCGACGAGCAGGCCTTTCATCACGACTCGAGGGCCAGGACATCGTCGAGCGTCTGGCGGCGGCGAATGACACGCCACTGCCCTTCATCGACGAGCACCTCGGGCGCGAGCATGCGGCGGTTGTAGTTGGAGGCCATGACGGCGCCATACGCGCCGGTGTCGAGCACGGCGAGCAGATCGTTCACCTCTATCGGGGGTAGCGGCCGGTCGCGCGCGAACACGTCGCTGCTCTCGCAGACAGGTCCGACGACATCCCACGTGCTCTCCGCCGCGGGCCGGGGCCGGACGGCAACGATGCGGTGATACGAGCCGTAGAGCGCCGGCCGCATCAGTTCCGTCATGCCCGCATCGAGCACGGCGAACCGCCGGCCATCCGGGTAGCGCTTGGTATCGACCACGCGCGCGACCAGCGCGCCGGAGCGGCCGACGACGGCGCGGCCCGGCTCGAGCACGACAGGGATGCCCGCGCGGCGCAATTCCGGGACGACCGCCGCGGCGTACTCCGTGGCGGTGATCATCGTCCTCCCCTCGTAAGGAATCCCGAGGCCGCCGCCGACATCCACGTGCTCGAGGGCGAACCCGTCGTCAGCGAGCTCCAGCGCGAGCGACACCAGCGCCTCGGCGGCGCGGCGCAGCGGTTCGGCGGTCGTGATCTGCGAGCCGATGTGGACATGGACGCCGGCGAAGCGCAGGCCTGCCAGCCCGCGGCGATCGCGGTAGATCGCGCGCGCGTCCTGCAGCGGGACGCCGAACTTGTCGGTCCGCAATCCAGTGGAGATATTCGGGTGGCTCCGCGCGTCGATGTCCGGATTGACGCGCAACGCCACGCGCGCGTCGCGCCGCTGCGCGCGCGCGGCCTCCGCGATGCGATCGAGCTCGCCCGCCGACTCCGCGTTGATCGTGCCGACGCCGCTGGCGATGGCGAAATCGATCTCCGCGCGCGTCTTGCCCACGCCGGTGAACACGATCTCGCCGGCGGTGAAGCCGGCGCGCAGCGCCACCTGCACCTCGCCGCCGGAGTTCGCGTCGGCGCGGCTGCCCATCGCCTTCAGCAGGCGTACGAGTGCAAGCGTCGAGTTGGCTTTGAGGGCGTAGTGAATGGCGTGCGGATAATCCGCGAAGGCGTCGTCGATCGCGCGGTAGGCCTCGCGTATCGCGCGTGCGCTGTAGACGTAGACCGGCGTACCGACCTGGTCGACGATGGATTGCACGCTGACGCCGTCGCAGACGAGGCCGCTGCCGGTGGGCTGGAACGGTTGGAACACGAGCGTTTGGGCATGGTATCATGCGCACATTCCCGCCGACTCCGCACCCACGCCGGGCATGTCCGCTGACGCTTCATCCGCCCGTCCGCACGCGATCGACGAGATCATCCAGCGCTGCCTCAACGGCGACCAGTCGGCCTGGGAAGCCATCGCCCGCCTGCACTGGCGGAGGGTGTTCAACATCGCGTACAAGTTCGTCGGCAAGCACGACGAGGCCGAAGACCTCACGCAGGACGTCTTCCTCAAGCTGTTCAAATCGCTGGACACGTTCGACCGGCGTGCGAACTTCCAGACCTGGCTGATCAGCGTGAGCCGGAACCTGTGCATCGACCATTACCGCAGCGTCCGGAAAGAGCGGGAGACGATGAACCGCGACATCGACCCCGCGGATCTGATGCCTGTGTCGACGACGAGGAGCGCGCACGCGGCGCTCGAGCAGCGGGACCGCGTGGAGCTGCTGCGACAGGCGCTCGGCACGCTCGCGCCGACGCTGCGCACGGCCGTCATGCTCCGCGACATCCAGGAGCTCAGCTATCAGGAGATCGCCGGCCGGCTGCGCCTGCCCGAGGGCACGGTGAAGTCGCGCATCAATCGCGGGCGGACCGAATTGGCGCGCCAGATCCAGAAGCTGCGCGAGCAGCAGGACGCCGTTCCGAGAACCGGAGTTTCAGGATGAATCTGACCACCGACCGTGCGCAGGGCGTGGCCATCGTCCGCGTCAGAGAGGCGCGTCTGATGTACCCGCTCCTGTCGGAGTTCGCCAACACGATCACCTCGCTCATCGGCAGCGGCGAGCGCAAGGTCCTGCTCGACCTGTCGACGGTGACCTACGTCGACAGCGCCACGATCGGCTGCCTGATGGACCTCTACCGCCAGGCGACGGCGGCAGGTGGGGGGCTGAAGCTGGCCGGCGTCCAGAAGCGGGTCGAGACGATGCTCACGATGACGGGCGCGCAGAACTTCCTCGAGATTCACCCGGACGAACCGTCGGCCGTCAAGAGCTTCGGGAGCTAGCCAGCCATGCGCACGATCAAGACGACGACCGGCGCGGAGGTCGTGCTCGATGGCGACCTCCTTGCCATCATGGAGACGCTCTACCGCGAGGTGACCGCCAAGCGCGAGCTGGAACGCTCGTTCGAGGACATGCTGAAGGAAATCACGCACCTCATCGATCAGATGACGGAAGAAGAGCGGCGCGCCTACCTGCTGGAGAGCCTGTTCCTCAACACGGTGAAGTACGAGAACGACAAGCTCGAAGCGTATATGAGGAAGATCACGAAGTAGCGGGCAGGTTCTTCCGCCTGAAGGCGGAAGCCACAACCACCCGGTACCTGCGGCTTCCGGCTTTGGCCGGAAGAGCGATCAGTGGCGCTGACGCAGCGCGCAAGCTAGTGCACGGCGCCGACCGGCAGCGAGACGGCGGTGTCAGCGGCCAGGTCCGCCGGCGCCTCGACGAGCATCCACGCGTCGGACTCTTCCAGCACCATCGCCGCGAACTCGGTGTGCAGCCGATGGCCGCCGCGGTGCGCGACGAGGTGGCCGATGATCGGGTGCCCCACCAGCGCCATGTCGCCGATCGCGTCCAGGATCTTGTGCCGCACGAACTCGTCGTCGAACCGCAGCCCGTTGTTCAGGACCGCCGTGTCCCCGATGACGACCGCGTTTTCGAGCGAGCCGCCGAGCGCCAGTCCCTGCTGGCGCATCATCTCGACTTCCTTCAGGAAGCCGAACGTGCGCGCCGGCGCGATGTCGTCGACGAACGACTCCTCGGTGATGCGGATCGTGCGCGACTGATGGCGCAGCAGCGGGTGATCGAACGCGATGCTGTAGGTGACCTTGAAGTGATCCGACGGGTAGAGCGCGATCCGCTTGTCGCCGTGTGACAACGACATGGTGCGCAGCACCTTGAGGTAACGCCGCGGGTTCGCCAGCCGCTTCACGCCCGCTTCGTGGATCAAGTACACGAACGGGGCGGCGCTCCCGTCCATGATCGGCACCTCTGCGGAGTTCAGCTCGATCACCACGTTGTCGACGCCGAGGCTGACGAGGGCGCTGAGCAGATGCTCGACCGTCTCGACCCTGACGGCATCGCGGGCGAGGCCGGTGGCCAGATGAATCCCACCCACGTGATCGACCCGGGCCGGGAGCTCGAGCCCGCCGAGATCCGAGCGCCGGAACCGGATACCGAAGTCAGCCGGAGCCGGCTTGAGAGAGAGAGTGACCTTGTTGCCGGAGTGAAGACCTATGCCTGCGCAGGAAATCGATCGGCGAATTGTCCGCTGTACATTCATCGAGCTGTTTGGCCCGGAGGGGGCCGGCGGGCAAGAAGCAAGCGAGATGCCTCCCCCGGCTCGTTGGCTCACTCCAAGGTAAGTCCTTGCCAGTGAAAATCTTGCAGCAACAAACGTCGGCAGGCCCGGCGCGCGGCGCCCGATTGATGTTGCGCGGAGACCACAGGGCTACGGTGGCAGATTGTTGCGATTTTGCCACATGGGGCATACCCCTTAACTCGAAGTTTGTGACGAGTTTGAGGTCAGACCCCGGGGTCAGGCCCCCACCCTTCGACTCAAGGATGCAGAAAACTGCCGGTGACGGACTTCGGGTTGGCGGCGACTTCTTCCGGCGTGCCGCTCGCCACGACGCGTCCGCCGGCGTTGCCCCCCTCTGGACCGAGATCGATGAGGTAGTCCGCGCACCGGATGACATCCAGGTTGTGCTCGATGACGACAACGGTATTGCCCTGGTCCACCAGCTTGTTGAGCACGTCGAGGAGCTTCCGCGTGTCCTCGAAGTGCAGGCCCGTCGTGGGCTCATCGAGGATGTAGAGCGTGCGGCCGGTGCTGCGCCGCGACAGCTCACGCGCGAGCTTCACCCGCTGCGCCTCGCCGCCGCTCAATGTCGTGGCCGACTGGCCGAGCTCGATGTAGCCGAGGCCGACGTCCTGCAGCGTTCGCAGCTTGTTGGCGATCGGCGGAATGTTCTCCAGCAGCGGCAGCGCCTGGTCCACCGTCAGGTCGAGCACCTCGGCGATCGACTTGCCGCGGTAGTGGACCTCCAGCGTCTCGCGGTTGTAGCGCTGCCCCTTGCACTGCTCGCACGTGACGTAGACGTCCGGGAGGAAGTGCATCTCGATGGCGATGACGCCGTCGCCCTGGCACGCCTCGCACCGGCCGCCCTTCACGTTGAACGAGAAGCGTCCCGGCTTGAAGCCGCGCGCCTTCGCTTCCGGCATCATCGCGAACAGCTCCCGGATGAACGTGAACATCCCCGTATAGGTGGCGGGATTGCTGCGCGGCGTACGGCCGATTGGCGACTGGTCGATCTCGATCACCTTGTCGATCAGCTCGATGCCGTCGATCCGATCGTGGTCGCCAGGTTCGGCGGCCGCCCTGTAAATCGTCTTTGCCAGCGACCGGTACAGGATGTCGTTGACGAGCGTCGACTTGCCGGAGCCGCTGACACCGGTGACCGCGGTCAGCGTTCCGAGCGGAATCGCCACGTCCACGCCTTTCAGGTTGTTGGCGCGCGCCCCGCGGATGATGATCTCGCCCTTCAGCGCGAGACGCCGGAACGAGGGCGTCGGAATCGAGCGTTCGCCGCGCAGGTACGCCCCGGTCAGCGAGCCATGCCCGTCCGTCAACAGCTCCTCGGCGCGCCCCTGGAAGATGACGTGGCCGCCATGCTCGCCGGCGCCCGGCCCGAGGTCCACGATGTAGTCGGCCGTGCGAATCGTCTCCTCGTCGTGCTCGACCACCACCACGGTGTTCCCGAGGTCGCGCAGTCGCGACAGCGTCGCCAGGAGCTTGCGGTTGTCACGCTGGTGCAGCCCGATCGACGGCTCGTCCAGCACGTACAGCACGCCGCTGAGGCTCGCGCCAATCTGCGTGGCCAGCCGGATCCGCTGCCCTTCCCCGCCCGAGAGCGTCGCCGCGCTCCGGTTCAGCGTGAGGTACCCGACGCCGACTTCGTCGAGGAAATCGAGGCGCTCGCGAATCTCCCGCAGCACGCGCGTGGCGATCATCGCTTCGCGCTCGCTGAGCGCAAAGCTCTCGAACGCGCCGACCGCTTCGCTGATCGGCAGGTTGACGTACTCGGCGATGCCGCGACCCTTGACCTTCACGGCGAGGCTTTCCGGCTTCAGCCGCTGACCATGACAGGCCGGGCATTCGCGCAGCGTCCGATACGGCTCGAGATCCTCCTGCACGGCCCACGATCCTTCCTCGTAGCGGCGGCGGAGGTTGGGAATCACCCCTTCGAAGCCCTTTCCGAACGGATCTTCCCGGTTACCCGAAAGCGCGTCCAGTGCCTCACGGGTGACGGTCTTCCGGCCGCGCGCCCGCCGCAGTTCGAACTCCTCGCCCTCTTCCTCGTCGTCCTCCTCGCGGCTGTCGCGCGCGACGGCGGTCTTCGCCGCCTTCACCGCGCCGGCAGGTCCCAGGAGCAGCAGATCGCGATGCTTCTTCGGCAGCTTCGCGAACGGCGCATCGGCATCGATCCCGTAGGTCCTGGCCAGCGTCAGGATGGCCTCCCTGAGCAGCTTGCGGTCGCCGCGCGCCCACGGGGCGATCGCGCCGGCGAGCAGCGACCGGCTGTCGTCCGGGACGATGAGCCGCGGATCGAAGTCGTAGGTCGCCCCGAGCCCCTGGCAATCCGGGCATGCGCCGTGAGGCGAGTTGAACGAGAACGCGCGTGGCGTCATCTCCGGCATCGAGATGCCGCAGATCACGCAGGCGAGACGGCGCGAGAACAGCTGGTCGCCCCCCTGGTAGGTATTGATGATGACGATGTCGCCGGCGAGCGTGAGCGCGACCTCGAGCGATTCCGACAGGCGGCGCTCGATCCCGGACTTCACGATCAGGCGGTCGACCACGACGTCGATCGTGTGGTTCCGGCGCCGATCCAGCTTGATGTCCTCGTCGAGCGAACGGAACTGCCCGTCGATCCGCGCCTTGGTGAACCCGCGCAGACGGAGCGCCTGCAATTCCTTCTTGAACTCCCCCTTGCGCCCCCGCACGACGGGCGCCAGCACGTTGATGCGGGCGTCCTGCGGGTGCAGCATCACCAGGTCGAGGATCCGCTCCAGCGACTGCGACGCGATCTCGCGGCCGCAGTTGCAGCAGTGCGGCACGCCGATGTTCGCGAACAGCAGCCGCAGGTAGTCGTAGATCTCGGTTACGGTGCCGACGGTCGAGCGGGGATTCGACCCGCTGGTCTTCTGCTCGATGGAGATGGCGGGCGACAGCCCTTCGATGAGGTCGACGTCGGGCTTCTCCATCTGCTCGAGGAACTGCCGCGCGTAGGCGGACAGCGACTCGACATAGCGGCGCTGACCTTCGGCGTAGATGGTGTCGAACGCGAGCGACGACTTGCCCGATCCCGACAACCCGGTAATGACCACGAGTTGATCGCGCGGGAGATCGACGTCGATGTTCTTGAGGTTGTGCACGCGGGCGCCGCGCACCGCGATCCAGTCGTGCGCCATAGGTACCGTCGGGAATCGGCGACGAATCCCAAACCTGCATTCTACCCGACGGCAGACGCGGGGGCTCTCAGCCCTGGCGCCGCCTCAGACGACTGTGGCGGTAGCCGTAGAGCGCGTAAACGGCGCCGCCGATGCCCAGCCAGATCGCGAAGCGCTCCCACGCCTGATACGGCAGCCCGACCATGATGAAGGCGCAGGCCGCAACCCCGAGCGGTGCGACGAGCCACACGAACGGGACGCGAAACGGACGCGGCCGGTCAGGTTCCCTGACCCGCAGGACGAGCACACCGGCACACACGAGCGCGAAGGCGAACAGCGTCCCGATATTGGTGAGGTCGTACGTCTCCGCGGCGTCGCCGAGCAGCGACGCCACCGCCACTGCGATGCCCGTCACCAGTGTCGTCATGTACGGGATGCGGGTCTTCGGATCGACCTTCGCGGCCCACTGCGGCAGCAGGCCGTCGCGGGCCATGGCGAAGAAGATCCGCGGCTGGCCGTACTGGAAGACCAGTAACACGGCCGCCATCGAGACGGCGGCGCCCAGCGCCACGATCCAGCCCACCTGCTGGTAGCCGGCGAGCCCGAGCGCGCGCGCCAGCGGGTCGGCGACTGCCAGCTCCGTGTACGGCACCATCCCGGTCAGGACAAAACCGACCGCGACATAGATCATCGTGCAGACCGCCAGGCCGCCGAGAATGCCAATCGGCAGGTTGCGCTGCGGGTTCTTCGTCTCCTCCGCGGCCGTCGAGATCGCGTCGAACCCGATATACGCGAAGAACACGATGGCTGCGCCCTGATGGATGCCGGTAAACCCGTTGGGCGCGAACGGGACGAGGTTCGCCGGGTCGACGTTCATCAGTCCCACGGCGATGAACAGCCCGAGGGCGAGCAGCTTGATGAACACCATGACGTTGTTGGCCTGCGAGCTCTCGCGCGCGCCGCGGAGCAGCAGCCACGTGACGAACATGACAATGGCGAACGCAGGCAGGTTGACCACGACCGGAATGCCCGCGATCTGCGGCGCGCTGTCGAGCAGCCCGCGCACGCCGGCATTCGAACTGAGCAGCGCCGTGCGATACCCGGTCGTGATCCACGCCGGGACGTCGATCCCGACGCCGCGCAGCAGCGTGTTGAAGTAATCGCCCCACGAGATCGCCACGGCGACGTTGCCGACGGCGTACTCGAGGATCAGGTCCCAGCCGATGATCCAGGCGACCAGCTCGCCGAGCGTGGCATAGGAGTACGCGTAGGCGCTGCCCGCCTGCGGGATCATCGCCGCGAGCTCGGCGTAGCACAGCGCGGCGAGCGCACACGCGCCGCCGAGCAGCAGGAAGGAGAACACGAGCGCCGGTCCGGCGCCGTAACGGATGACTTCGCCGGCAGGCCCGAGCTGCCCGGCTGCCGCCGTGCCGATGGCACCGAAGATGCCCGCCCCGATGACGGCGCCGATAGCGAGCATCACGAGGTCGCCGGCGCCGAGCACCCGCTTCAGCGAGTGCGGCCCGTCGGGCGGCTGCAGGTCAGCGATCGGTTTCCGCGCAAAGAGTTGCGACATCGCTTTGAGTGGCCCGTCGCACGGGTCGCTAGCCTTCGAAACGATATGCGGTTTCGTTGGACGCCACCACGAATTGGCCGCCCGGGCCGAATGCCACACCGACCAGCGCGCCGCCGGACACGATCAGCTCCGGTGCGCCCTCGAGATCGGCAAACCGGTACAGGCCGCTTGCCCCGGCGAGCGCGTCCACGATGTGCAGCGTTCCGTCAGGCGCGAACGCCAGCCCCTGCGGGCGCCCGAGCGGCGTCGTCAGCGTGCGCACCTGGCCGTCCCGGGCGATCCGGTAGACGTGGTCGTAGGAGCCGAGCGTCGGCGCGCTGACGAACAACTCGCCCCACGGGCTCATCGCCAGGTGAAACGCGGCCACGCTCGGCGGCAGCGTCGCGAATGCCGTCGCGCGTCCGTCGCGGACGCGGAAGATCGTGCCCGATCGATCGCCGACGAACATCCAACCCTCATCGTCGAAGGCCACGCCGCACGCGACGCCCAGATCCGATGCCACCTGCTCGTGCGACCCGTCGGCGCCGATGCGGTAGACGGCCCCCTCGAAACGGCTCGACACGTACAGCTTCCGGTCGGGACCAAGCGCCATCGACGTCGGGTTGACGATGCCCGACGCGAACGTCTCGCGCGTACCGCCGGGAGTGACGCGGAAGATGGAAACGGGCGCCTCCTGCCCACGCGACCCGCTGTAGGTCACGAACAGGTTGCCGGCGTCGTCAAAGACGGGATTGTCCACCTGGTGAAGGCCCGTCGCCCACGCGGCCGCGATTGACGCAAACGCCGTCTGCCGCGCGTCGGCGCCCAGCCGGATCGGTGTCGGGCCGCCCTCGAGATCACCGGGCACGAGCAGCACCAGGCGGGTGCTGGATGCGAAGACCACCCGCGCCGCTTCGCCCCCGAGGGTGATCGCCGAAAAGTCGTCGACCGGAAACCCCGAGCCGCGCATCGTAATGCGGCCGCCCTCGACCGCGCGCAGCGGGGTGATGGCCGTAATGGACGGCTCGACCACTAG
>DATDHP010000536.1:0-13239 GCA_036521515.1 Vicinamibacterales bacterium | reverse complement strand
TGGAGCGGCACGGGCGCAGTCATCAAGGTGAGCTGGCTGCCTGCCTCGCTGGATGCCGTGCTGGCGCTCGTCGCAGAGGGCGGCGGGGCAGGCGCTCCCATGGAGCTGAATGGGCGCGCCGGTATCGGAACCGGGTTGCTTCGTGTGGATGCCGAGGCCGCCATGCAGATCGACGTGGTGCGGCGTCTTCGCGATCATCGCGCTCTCTTCAGCCAGGTGACCATCCTTCGTGCGGCGCCCGGCGTGAAAGCCGCCGTCGACGTGTGGGGCGGCACTCGCGACACCGCTGCCTTGCAGGCGGCCGTCAAGCGTGCGTTCGATCCGGCAGGCATCCTCAACGCCGGTCGGGGGCCGTGGTGACTCTCGTGGTCTTCGGTCTCCGGTCTTCGGTCTGCGGTGGTTGGTCATGACAGAGGACCGCGGACGGACTGAACATCCCGACCCGGAGCCCGGAGCCCGGAGCCCGAAGCCCGAAGTCAGCGTCTTCGGTGGCCCCGACGTCCCGCAACGCGCGCTCATCGATGCGTGCGTGCATTGCGGCTTCTGCCTGCCGTCGTGTCCGACCTACGTGCTCTGGGGCGAGGAGATGGATTCCCCGCGTGGGCGCGTCTACCTGATGAAAGCGGCGCTCGAGGGACGCACCACGCTGTCGGATACGTTCACCCGGCACTTCGACGCATGCCTCGGGTGCATGGCGTGCGTGACGGCGTGCCCGTCTGGCGTTCAGTACGGCCCTCTCATCGAACGCACGCGGTCACAGATCGAGCAGCATCACCAACGGGCCGTCGCCGATCGGCTTTTCCGCGCCGTGCTGTTTCGAGTGTTGCCGTACCCATCCGTGCTGCGCTTCGCCCTCGCGCCGCTGGCGATCGGGCAATGGATCTTCCGGCTGAGGCCGGAAGCCACAACAAAGGATTTCCAGTCCAGGCGGGAAGCTGCCTCCACGCCTGTGGCTTCCGGCTTTAGCCGGAAGATCCGCGGCTTCCTGCCGGCGCGACTGCGGTCGTTGTGGGAACTCGCGCCGCGCATAACGCTCGGCTCGTTGACGGGGCGTGTCCCGGAACGGACTGCGGCGGTGGGCGCACGACGGCTCCGGGTGGGGATGCTGTCCGGGTGCGTGCAGCGGATGGCCTTTCCGGAAGTCAACCTGGCAACGATCCGCGTGCTGGCCGCAGAGGGCTGTGAAGTGATCGCGCCCGCGCAGCAAGGCTGCTGCGGCGCGCTGTCGCGTCACTCCGGCCGCCTCGAGGAAGCCCGCGCGTTCGCACGCCGGACGATCGAGATTTTCGAGCGAGCCGGCGTGGACGCGGTTGTCGTCAACGCGGCGGGTTGCGGTTCGTCGATGAAGGAATACGGCGACCTGCTGGAGGACGATGCGGCGTGGGCGTCGCGGGCGCACGCGTTCCGCGCCCGCGTGCGCGATATCTCCGAGCTGCTCGTGGAACTGGGCGAGCCGCGCGCGCAGCGACACGCGATTCAGGCGACTGTCGCATATCACGACGCCTGTCACCTCTCGCACGCGCAGCGCGTGCGCACCCAGCCGCGTGCGCTGCTCGCGCAGATCCCAGGCCTGACCGTGGTGGACATCGGGGAGCCCGACATCTGCTGCGGCAGCGCCGGCATCTATAACCTGGTGCAGCCGGAACCGGCCGCCGCCCTCGGTGATCGCAAGGCGGCCTGCATCAAGGCGGTCCAGCCAGACATCATTGCCACCGGCAACCCCGGGTGCACCCTGCAGATCGCCGCCGCGTGCGAGCGCATCGGCTTCCGGCGCCCGGTGATGCACCCGATCGAGTTGCTGGATCGGTCGATTGGCGGCGATTCCACCGCTGCTCGTCGCGGTGTCGCTGCCGATTAATCCGTCGCAACGTAAGGGATCGTCCGCGGACCTTGCGGGAGGACGCAGAGCGTCGCGTCCGGGCCCGCACGACGGAGCGCCCCCGCCACGGCTGCGCCGATGTCGTCGATCGGCTCGAGGTGAGCGGCGCGGAGCTGCTCGGGCTGAAGTCCGTCGGCCTTCATCATCACCCTCGCCTTCGTGAGGATCTGCGCCTGGATCTGGACCTGCCACTGATCGGGCACGGCATAGCCGGGGGAATTGATCAGATCGAGCAGTTCCTGGGCCGAAGGTGCGGAGGCGAGCACCTGCGCGTACGCGCCGTGCGCGGGGACTCCATCCCGGCATTCGCCGGCGATCACGATGGTCCCGCCCGGCTTGACGACCCTCGCCGCGGCGGAAAGGCCCTTCACGGCCTGATAGAGGTTCTGATCCAGCGGGAATCCGGAGTTGCTCGTCAGCACGACATCGAACGGGTGCGGGACCGCCTGCATCGCGTCGCAGCGTGCAGCGGCGCAGGCCGCGCGATGCTCGGCAAACAGATCGCCCGCGAACACGTTGGTGATCTGCTTGTCGCGGTTGACCGTGACGTCAACCGCGAAGTGCACGCCGACCGTCCGCGCGATCTCACGGACGTCGTCATGTATCGGGTTCCCTTCGGTGACGCCCCACGTGGCCATGGGATCACCGATCCGCCTGGCATCGTGCAGAGTCACGACCGTGTCGAGGGCCGCGAGGCCGGGAGCGACCATCTTCGGGCCGCCGCTGAAGCCGGCGAAGAAATGTGGCTCGACGACCCCGGTCGTAATGCGCACGTCCGCGCCGAGGAACTCGCGATTCAGCGACACCCGCACGCCGCTCCCGGTGGTGCCCACACACTCCAGCGATGACGCGTTTCGCGCGTCGTGGTTGACGACGCGGTAGCGCGAGAGGAGGTCGGCTCCGAGCATCGCCTCGAACTCTGCCGGCGTGTTGCCGCGGTGCGTGCCGGTCGCCACCATGATGACGATGTGATCGGCGGGGACGTGGCCGATCTCGCCGAGGACGGCGGTCAGCATCTCGCGCCGCGGCTGCGATCGGGTTCCGTCACAGATTGAAATGGCGACGCGCTGGCCGGAGCGGACCACGTCGCGGAGCGGCGGGCGGCCGAGCGGCGCGCGCAGCGCGGCGATCAGCGCCCCCACCGGATCCGCGACGGGCGCCCTGAACCCGGGCTCGATGATGGTGGTGCGATCCGACGGGACATTGACGTCCAGTCCGCCGCTGCCGTACGCGAGACGTACTCTCATTCGTGATTCACAAGCTCCGCCTTCGAGTATACTTGCGCGCCTGATGAGAGCCCCCACGGAACAATCCACGTTGGCGGCGGAGGCGTACGGAATCATCCGGCAGCGGATCCTGGAGGGAGACCTGAAGCTGGGACAGGCGTTGTCCCGGCGAAAGCTGGCGGCGGACCTGGGCATCAGCTTCCTGCCGGTGTCGGAAGCGGTGTTCCGTCTCGAGCTGGAGGGACTCCTCGAGAGCCGCGCGCGGGCCGGGACCCGCGTGCGCATTCCGACCAGCGAGGATGTGCGAGGTCATTTCCTGGTCAGGGAAGCACTCGAAGCCCAGGCCGCGATGGTCTTCGTGGAGGTCTCCACGCCCGCCGAGCGCGCCGACCTGAAGAAGCTGGCCGCATGGGTTGACACACTGTCGCAGCAGCCGAATCGCGCGTTGTTCGTACTGCAGCATCAGAAATTTCATTACCGCATCGCCGAGTGCACTCGTTCGGCCGCCCTGTGCGACGCCATCGAGAAGACGCACGCGCTCGCCTCGATCTGGTTCTCCGTCACGCAGCCGTCGCCCGATCCTCAATACCATCGGCTGCACCAGGACCTGGTGGACGAGTTGCTGACCGGCGATCAGCAGCGCGCCCAGGACGCCATCCGGGGGCACATCCGGTGGGGCATGCGCCAGGCGCTCGCCCACCTCGAGCCGTACTTCGAGATGCGGACCGCCAACGGGAGCACGTTTTTCCGCAGCGACAAGCGCCGCCAGCGGCACACCATCCGCGCCCATTCGTGATCAACTCCCAACTCCCCAATCTGATTCTTGGACCCGACTCCCAACTTCCGGCTGAAGCCGGAAGCCACAGCACACTGCTGACGTGTGGCTTCCGCCTTCAGGCGGAAGACGACCGGCCGCGGCCTATAATCACTCCATGAACAAGGTGGTTGAGAATGCGGACGCCGCCGTGGCGATGATTCCGGATGGGGCCACGATCATGATGGGCGGATTCGGGCTGTCCGGACTCCCCGAGAACCTGATCAGGGCTGTGCACGATCGAGGCACCCGGGACCTCACCATCATCAGCAACAACGCCGGCGTGGACGACTTCGGCATCGGCATCCTCCTGAAGTCTCGCCAGGTGCGCAAGATGATCTCGACGTACGTGGGCGAGAACAAGGAGTTCGAGCGCCGGGTGCTCAAAGGGGAGATCGAGATTGAGCTGGTGCCGCAGGGGACGTTCGCCGAGCGCATCCGGGCGGGCGGCGCCGGCATCGGCGGCTTCTTCACGCCGACCGGCTACGGCACGGTCGTCGCAGAAGGGAAAGAGACGCGCATCATCGACGGCCGGCCTTACGTGCTCGAGATGCCGCTGCGCGCCGATTATGCATTGGTCAAGGCGTACAAGGGCGATCGGGCGGGCAACCTCGTGTACCGGAAGACGGCGCGCAACTTCAATCCGGTCATGGCGACCGCGGCGCCGGTCACCATCGCGGAAGTGGAGCATCTCGTCGAGGTCGGACACATCGATCCCGAGTCGGTGGTCACCCCGGGCATCTTCGTGAAGTACCTGCTGCAGGGCGAGGGATACGAGAAGCGCATCGAGCGCCGGACCACACGCCGCCAGGAGCAGGCGGCCTGATCGCGGATCGTCGATTCGCTCCGGACGCATGGACAAACGCGAACGCATCGTGAAACGCGTCGCGCGCGAGCTGCGCGACGGCGACTACGTCAACCTCGGCATCGGCCTGCCGACGCTCGTGGCCAACCACGCGCCGCCGGGCATCGACATCACGCTCCACTCGGAGAACGGCATGCTTGGCGTCGGTCCGTACCCGGATGAAGCCGACGTCGATCCGGACCTGATCAATGCCGGCAAGGAAACGGTGACCGAGATGCCCGGCTGCTCGTATTTCAGCAGCGTGGACTCCTTCGCCATGGTGCGCGGCGGCCACATCGACCTGACGGTGCTCGGCGCGCTCGAGGTCGACAAGGACGGCAACCTTGCCAACTGGATGATTCCAGGCAAGATGGTGAAGGGAATGGGCGGCGCCATGGACCTCGTGGCCGGCGCGCGGCGCGTCATCGTCGCGATGGAGCACACCACGAGGGACGGCGGCCACAAGATCCTCGAGCGGTGCACGTTGCCGTTGACCGGCCTCAAGGTCGTCAGCATGATTGTCACGGAGCTTGCCGTCATCGAGGTGACGCCCGAGGGCCTCGTGCTCAAGGAGATTGCCGCAGACACCACGGTCGAAGCTGTTCGGAAGGCTACTGGCGCCGAGCTCATCGTCAACGCGACGCCGGGAATTTTTTAGGCGGTCCCCATTTTCCAATATGCCCGACTACGAACCCGCCGTGATTCTCAGCGCGTGCCGCACCCCCCTTGGATCGTTCGGAGGCGCTCTGAAGGACCTGTCAGCCGCCGATCTCGGGGCAATCGTGATTCGCGAAGCAATTTGCCGCGCCGGCGTCCAGGCGAAAGATCTGGGCGACGTGATCATGGGGTGCGTGCTGCAGGCGGGCGCCGGCATGAACGTGGCCCGCCAGGCGGCGCTCAAAGCGGGCGTCCCCCACGGAGTCCCGGGGGAGACGGTGAACCGCGTGTGCGGCTCGGGACTGCAGGCGGTCGTCCACGCGGTTGAAGCCACGCGCGTCGGCTACACCGAGCTCGTGCTGGCCGGTGGGACCGAGTCGATGAGCAATGCGCCGTACATCCTGAAGGGTGCGCGCTGGGGCTACCGCATGGGACACGCCGAGCTGCTCGACTCGATGCTGCTCGAAGGGCTGACCTGCGCGATCCAGGGCTGCCACATGGGTATCACCGCCGAGGAAGTCGTGTCGCGGTTCGACGTGAGCCGCGAGGACCAGGATGCGTTCGCAGCCGAGAGCCAGCGTCGCGCCGAAGCGGCCATCCGCAACGGCTGGTTCAAGGACGAGATCGTCCCCGTCGAGATTCCCCAGAGAAAGGGCGAGCCCGTGCGGTTCGACACCGATGAATATCCTCGCGCCGGCACGACGGCTGGAAAGCTGGCGGCACTCAGGCCGGCATTCAAGAAGGACGGGAGCGTGACCGCCGGGAACGCGTCGGGTATCAATGACGGCGCGGCTGCCGTGATTGTCGCCACGCATGAGCGAGCAGCGAAGCTGGGAAAGAAGCCGCTGGCCAGGATTCTGTCGTTCGCCTCGACCGGTGTGGATCCAGCCATCATGGGCATGGGCCCGGTGGAGGCCACGCGGAAGGCGCTGGACCGTGCGAACCTGAAGACGTCGGACATCGACCTGTTCGAGCTGAACGAGGCGTTCGCGTCCCAGTCGCTCGCCGTCTTGCGCGAGCTCGACCTCGATGCCGGCAAGGTCAACACACGCGGCGGCGCGATCGCGCTCGGGCACCCGATCGGCGCCAGCGGCGCCCGCCTCCTGACGACGCTGATCTATGCGCTGCGGGCACAGGGTGGCGGCACGGGTGTGGCCGCGCTGTGCATTGGCGGCGGCATGGGCATCGCCATGGTCATCGAGGTGCCCGCTGCCTGACGGTGTCGGGATCACGCAGGCCGCGCTCGACATCATTGCGGCGCACGCGCGATCCGAGCATCCGCGCGAATGCTGCGGGCTGCTCGTCGGCACCACCCAGGCCATCCTCAAGGCCGTGCCGGTCGAGAACGTCGCCGCCGATCCGTTCCGCCGCTTCGAGATTGCTCCCGCAGCCTACGTCGCAGAGATCCGGCGATGCCGGGAGCAGGGCGGCGAGGTCGTGGGGGCCTATCATTCGCACCCACTCAGCGCCCCCGAGCCGTCGCCGACGGATCAGGAGATGGCATTCAGCGACTTCATCTTCGTGATCGCAGGCCCCGTCACCGAGCGCCGCGACGTCGACGTGCGCGCCTATGTGCTGCGCGACGGTGCGCTGGCTGAACTGACGCTTGCCGCGATCTGAATATTCTTGAATCTTGATTGTCGATTGATGATTCGTTGTTGAATGGTGACGTCGATTGTTGATTGTCAATCGGGGATATGAATCAACATTCGACAATCACCATTCAACAACGATTCAACAATCAAGAATCACAAACCAACACTCTGCGTGACTCCCTGGCAGCCGCCAGCAGTGCTTCCACCCGCCCGAGTACGGTTGGCCAGCGATACTCGCGATCCACGTAGCCGCGTCCCTGCTGCCCGAGCGCCAGTCGTTCGCGCTCGTGCGTCAGCAAGTACGACAGCGTTTCGGCAAACTCCGTGGACGACCGGTAGTAGAGCCCGCCGTTGGCTCGTGTGACCTGGCCGGCCAGCACGCGACAGTGGGCGTTCACGAGGGCCGGTACCGCGTGATTCCAGCCTTCCAACAGCACGATCGAGAGCGACTCGAACCGGGAGGGCACGATCAGCACGCGGGCATGCTCCAGCAGCGCCGCGCGGATCGCGTCGGACACATAGCCGAGACCGCGAATCCGCGGGTGCGCCGGCATCTGCAGCGTCGCAGGTCCGGCGAGCACGAGCGCCGGTGCCTCCCGGCCAGCCGCGTACTCCTGGAAGTACTCGAGCAGCGTGTGGCAGCCCTTGTTCCGGTCGACGCGGCCAAGATACAGCAGGTACTCGGACGGAATTCCCAACGCATTCAGCGGCGCGCGCGACGCCCGGCCAGCCACGGGCTCGAGCCCGATGCCGATCGTGGCCGACGGCCGCAGCGACCGTCCAGCCCGTGTGGAAACCAGCTTCTCTTCTTCAGGCGTCAGGAACAGGAAGCCCGCGGGACGGTGCAGGTATTCCTCGACGATTGGGAGGCGAATCGCCGGATCCTCCTCGGCGGTCGGCACGAGTACGGCGCGGTCGGCCACGAGCGGGAGGCCGAAGAACGACGGGTAATACCGGAAGGTCCAGAACAGCACGAGGTCGTACTCGCGCCCGTGTGCGCGGAGGTGATCGAGCAGAGCAGGGACCACCGGGCCGTTCTCGCGAAACCAGGCGTCCTGCCGTTCGATCGCGGGATGGCCGTCGAACACCTCGTCGCTGAGGTCCGCAAAGCGCTTCAGGCGTCGCGTCCGGGCAACGGGAAAGCGCGTCACGCGCACGCCACGTTCGGTCGTCGTGCCGGCTGGAAAGGTGTTCTGCCACGTGACGTAGTCGCGCGCGCTCGTGGTCAGCACCGTGATGTCGTGCCTCGACGACAGCCGTTCGGCCAATTCGCGGCAATGCGCTTCGGAGCCGCCAGCGATATCGGCGCCGTAGCGCTGCACGACGAAGGCGAGCTTCAATGGCTTTATCGAGTCGAAGGACGGGAGCGGTCGAGCTCCTGCCGCAAGCGCGCCGTCTCGATGGCCAGTTCCTGTACGCAGGCGAAGAGGACGCGGTTGACGCGCCGCTGCCGCTCGAAGTTGTCGCGGCTGTACTCGAACAACCACCGGAAGACCGGCATCAGGATGCGGCGCTTGCAGAAGACGATGATCGACGCGGGTCCCGGCGCGCGGTGCGACCGGTAGCGTATCGCCGTCTCGAGGCGCCACGTGTCAGGGTCGCCGAGCAGCTCCGGAAGGAGCAGTGCGCCGTTGTCGGGAACGCCCGTGGCCGTCTGAAGAAGCGCTTCGACGTCGGCGAACAGCTCGGGGTCTTCGAACGCCGGTGACGCGCCGCTGCGGATGAGCTCGGTCCGAAGGCGCTCGCGGACCCGTCCCCGCAGTTCCGACATCACGCTGTCGACGGAGACCGCGGTCTCCGTCACAATCCTCCGAAGCCTTCGCGCATGCCCGCGCGCACCTGCACCTGGGCGCTGCTCACCGCGACTGCCTTGTTCCTCTGCTTCAGCCGGAAAACGATCTTGAAGCCGCCGGCCTGGCGGAAGACGTGCTCGGAAGACCAGCGTCGCTGGATCGTGCTCTTCCCCGCCTCGTACGGATCGCAATCCGCGGAGGCCTCCGACACCGTCCCGTCACCCCAATCCCACTCTACCGTAGGACAGTAGAAGTCTGCGTAGTCGTCCGCGCCGCCGCGCACGTCCACGACGACGCGCACGCGCAGCGGCGAGAATCCGACAGGTGGCGTGGCCCTGAGTGATAAACTGGGCTTCCTGTCCTCGCTGCCCTCCCGCTGGGCGCTCCACGCGCGGGCGGACGGTAGCGCGATGGCGGCGACCGCGACCAGCGTGCAGAACGCGCGTCCGGGATACGTCATACTGGGGTCCTCAGCCGTGCTTGCACGGCATGGATGTGCACGACGTGACAGATTGTGCCGTGCAACCACGGCTGGGGCTGTTCGAATTCTAAGCCGCAATCAGCGGCCGGACAAGCTGCACGCTGCGGGATTTTCGATTTCGATGCACACGGTTCACCGGACACCTTCGGTCAGCGTCACGACGCGTGCTGCCCGTGACATCGACGCCGATTTGCTGGTTATTCCAGTCTTCGAAGACGACGAGCTCCAGGATCTCGGCGATCTGGACGAGGCGTCGGGAGGCGAGATCGGCCGGGCGCGTTCCCGCGGCGAGGTCAAGGGTAAATTGTACGACGTCTTTTCCACGCCCGTCCCTGCGTGGAAGTCCGGCCGTGTCGTCCTGGTCGGCGCCGGGCCACGGAAGGACGTCACGGCCGATCGGCTCCGGCGTATCGCCGTGGTTGGCGGCCTTGCCGCCCGGCAGCGCCGCCTGGCGCGACTCGCAGTCCTGCACCGCGCCGCCACGTCCATCACGCCGCAGGCCGCCGCGCAGGCTCTGGCCGAGGGCGTGGTTCTCGCCAACTTCGAAGGCGCGTCGTACAAGACCGGGGACCAGGCCAAGGCGTGGGTGGAGCACGTGGAGTTGCAGGTGGGCGGTTCGACCGCGGCGATCGACCAGGCGGCCGAACGCGGGCGCATTCTCGGCGAGTCGTCGAACATGGCGCGCGAGCTGGCGAACGAGCCGGGAAACAGCCTGACGCCACGCGTGTTCGCCGAGCGCGCCGTGCAGATCGGCAGAGCGGCAGGCCTGCATGTCGAGGTCCTCGACGAAAAGCAGATTGCCGAGCTGAAGATGGGGATGCTGCTCGGCGTGGCGCGCGGCAGCCAGGAGCCTCCGCGCGTCATAGTCCTCAGGCACGAACCAAGGCACGCGGTCAACGGCGCGGTACTGGGACTCGTCGGCAAGGGCATCACCTTCGATACCGGTGGCATCTCGATCAAGCCGGCGGAAAACATGGACAAGATGAAGGACGACATGTCCGGCGGCGCGGCCGTTCTCTGTGCCATGGCCGCTATTTCCCGTCTGAATGCCCCGATTCGCTGCATCGCGGTGATCCCGACCACCGAGAACATGCCGGGCGGCCGGGCGATCAAGCCCGGCGACATCCTCACCAGCGCGGAAGGGAAGACCGTCGAGGTGTTGAACACCGATGCCGAGGGGCGGCTGATCCTGGGCGACGGCATGTGGTACGCGCGCCGGCTGGGCGCGACGCATCTCGTGGACGTGGCCACGCTCACCGGCGCCTGCGTCGTAGCGCTCGGCAAGACGACCACAGGCCTCTTCGGCACGCCCGACACCTGGGTCGAACAGATCAGGCGGGCCAGCGATCGCGCGGGCGACCGCTCGTGGCCGATGCCGGTGTTCGACGATTACAAGGAACAGTTCAAGAGCGAGATCGCCGACTTCGCGAATACCGGTGGCCGCGCCGGCGGCGCCATCACCGGGGCGCTGTTCATCAAGGAATTTTCCGGCGACCTCCCGTGGGTGCACATGGATATTGCCGGCACCGCGTGGAACGACGAGGCCAAGCCCTACCTTCCCAAGGGGGCCACAGGTGTCGGTGTCCGCACGCTCGTCGAGCTGGCGCTGGACGCCGAGTCCTGGAGTAAGCTGTAACGAACACAGTCGTTCCCGCTTCAGGGTTCTCACTTCCCGGTTCGTGTTCAGGTTCGAGGTTCAGTTCACGGTTCTCGGTTCTTGATTCGTGTTCGACGTTCGACGTTCGACGTTCCGGGTTCTCTGTTCGGCGCGTCGCGCCTGCGGCGCTCGCGCCGGGGAGCTCAGGCGCCGAGCGCCGCGAACCTGAACATGAACCTCGAACCTCGAACCGAACGTTGAACATGAACACGAACTGAGAAGTGAGAACTGAGAAGCGGGAACGACAGGGTCTCAGGAATGCTCCAGCCTCAGAACCCCATCGTTGTAGAAGTCGTCAAGCAGCCGCCAATCACGCCGGAGATCTCGTACGGGAGCGTGCTGTTATCCGCGCTCGGCGTCGTCGGCGTGCTCTTCTTCGCGGGCATCGTCGTGGGGATCATCATCGGAGGCCTGATCATCTGGCGCAAGAAGCAACGCGAAGCGACCGAGCCAGTCGATCATTCGCACGTCAAGCTGCACATCTCCGGGTAACAGGCTCCAGGCTCCAGGCTCCGGGCCTTCAAGTCCCGCAGGAACCGTCCGAAGCCCGAAGCGCGAAGTCCGGAGCCCGGAGTTACCTCGTCGCCGCCGCCTGGCTGGCCTTCAACGAGCGCTGATACGTCATGACGCCGGTCAGCAGCGCGTCGGCGATCTGCTCGCGGTACTTCGGCGTGCGCAGCAGCGCCGCATCCTGGCGGTTGGTCAGGAAGGAGATCTCGGCGAGGACGCTCGGCATCGTTGCGCCGATCAGCACGACGAACGGCGCCTGCTTGACTCCCAGGTTGCGTGCCTGTCGGTTGACGCGTCGCAGCTTGTCGTACATCGACGCCTGGACGAAGGTCGCGAAATCGCGCGACTCGTCGACCTTGTTGTTGAGCGCGATGGCCCTCACGATGTCGGGGAGCTCGCGCATGGTGCGGCTCGAGCCGGCATTTTCGCGGGCGGCGAGCGCTTCGGCGGCGGAGTTCGAGGCGAAGTTCAGGAAATAGGTCTCGATTCCGCGCGCCCGCGCATCCGCGCTGGCGTTGGCGTGGATGGAGAGGAACAGGTCGGCGCCGGCGCGATTGGCGATGGCAGTGCGCTCCTCGAGCGGCACGTACGTGTCCGCGCGGCGCGTGACCACGACCTCGACGCCGGGCTGCTTCAGCAACAGCTTCTCGAGCCGCAGCGCGATATCGAGCGTCAGCCCGGCTTCGTGGAGATCCCCCACCTGGGCGCCCGGGTCGGACCCGCCGTGGCCGGGATCGATGACCACGCGCGCGATGCCGAGCCCGAGCTGGCGGGAGAGGGAGAGCCCTCTGCCCCTGCCTGCGCCTCTTGTCGGTGCAGCCTCTCCGCCGCGTGCCGGTGCACTCGTGTCACTTCGCGGTGCGGGTCCTCTTACGTTGGTCGGTGAAAGCCCGCTGGTCGGTGTCGGTGCGCGTTCGAAGTCCAGCACGATGCGGTAAGGGTTGTAGAGCGCGTAGACGCTGTGACGGGCGGCGTTCTGGAGCTCGAGGACGACCCGCGTCCGCGCGTCCTGCTGGCGCCCCACGCGAATCTGCCGCACGACATCGTCGGCGAAGGTCAGCGTGGCCTCTCTGAGGGTCTTGACGGCCCCCGTGTTGTGAAGATCGACGAAGACGCGCGACGGCCCTTCGATGCGCTCGTCGTAGAACGGCACCTCGCGCTCGAGCTCCAGCGTGACACGGACCGCATCGGGCAGCACCTCACGCCGGATCGTTCGTAGCGCCGATGGGGCGAGCGGGGTGGGTGGGGCGGGTGGGGCGGAGGAGGCGCGTGGGGCGAGTGCGGCAACCGGGGGAACCGTGGCGGCGGCGAGCCTGGCCGTCTGGGCGGGCACTTGCTTCAGCAACGAGCTGGTCGGGTAGCGCGCTTCAAGGGCTTGGAACAGGCGGAGGGCTCGTGCCATGTCGGACGGGTCGCCGAATTCCCAGAACGTGTCGGCCGCCAGCACCGCCCCCTGCCAGAGCGCGTTGTCGCTGTAGCCGCTCCGCGGGAACAGCCTGGCGATGTCGTCGTAGGTCTGCGCCAGGGTCCGCGCGCGCGTGCGCCACGGGTCCGGCGAGGAATCGGCCGGTCGATCGTCGATTTCCTTGCGGAGCAGTCCTTCGCGGCGCGCCGCTTCGCGATAGAGATCCTCCGCGTTGGTCTGCGCAAACGGTACCGCTCGCATCGACAGACACAGCACGGCCGCAAGTACCCACGCCCCTGCGTTCCGGTTCGTGCAGGGGTCACCGCAGCTGCGCATCCACTTCCTCGAAGTACCCGCGGTCCACCAGCACCTCGCGCG
>DATDHP010000535.1:0-17174 GCA_036521515.1 Vicinamibacterales bacterium | reverse complement strand
TCGCGGCGAATCGCCGTGCCACCGGTTTGCGACCCGAGCCACATCTCCCGCTGCATACACATCTGGCGCGGCCTCACCCGAGCGGGTGCAGACGATGCCGTTGTCGAGCGTGAGGCCACTGCCTTCGAGCCATTCCGTGTTCGGAGTGACCCCGATTCCGACCACCACGAGGAAGTCGCCACTTCCGAGAAAGCCGTCACGCTCGCGCCGTCGTGCACGAACGCCGTAAGGGTCTTACGACGCGGGTAACGGAAGGCAACCGCGGGCCCGCGACGTATGACGGAAACACGCTGGTGCAACCGTTGCAGGACAGCCCCGTCCGGGACGGCGCGGTCCTGCGAACGCGCTTCAGGTAGCTCCCCATCACGGCCGGACAATCCCCGGCCATCCTCGGATTGATTCCGCATACGACCGGATCGGCCCTGATCGATCTCCATGGGAGCTTCTGGCCGCCCGGCTGATGGAGGCAAAAATGATTAAGAGCAGATTCGTGATCCCCGCTGGGCTGGGCGCGCTCCTCCTGCTGCTCGCGCCGGGAGGGGCTGCGGGCCAGACGCTGCTGACAGAGACGACCTGGGGCGGCGTGGGTGCGGAGTTCATAGGAGACGTCGTGACAGCCGCCGACGGGAGCGCCTACGCCGTCGGAACGACCGACAGCTTCGCCGTCGACGAGTTCGGCCAGCCGAGCCCGCGCCTCTTCATCGTCAAGTTCGCGCCGGACGGGTCGGTCGTCTGGGAGAGAATCTGGAACGGATCCACCGGTCATGGCAAGCCCGCCGTTGCCGTCGATGCCGCGAACGCGGTGTTCGTGGCCTTCTTCAGCTTTGACAACAACGGGGGGGATGCCCTCCTCCTGAAGTTCGACGCGGCGGGCACGCTGCTGTGGGAACGCACGTGGGGCGGTCCGGAGAGTGACTCGGCCAACGCGGTCGCGACTGACGCGGACGGCTCCGTCTACATCACCGGCAGGGAGACGAGCTTCGGCGCCGGATTGTTCGTCGTCAAGTTCGATGGCGAAGGCAACCTCCTCTGGCAGAAGATCACGGACGCCGCGGGCGGCGACGCGATCGCCGTTGGAGCCGATGGGAGCGTGTACGCCGCGGGCTCCATCATTCGCGACAACAACCTCGCGAACTTCGACATCCTCGTGGTCAAGCTGACGTCAGCGGGGGCCGAGGTCTGGCGGCGCACCTATTCGGCCGGCGAAGTGGTGGATGCGCGCGGCCGCATGGCTGCCGCGCCTGACGGCTCGATCGTGATCGCCGGCGCGCTCCAGACGCTGAAGGGGAGCACTCCCAACATCGACCCGCTGATCGTCAAGCTCGATCAGGACGGCAACCTGGTCTTCAACCGGGCCTTGGCCGACGCCGCCACCGCGGACGCGGTCGCGGTTGCGCCCGACGACGGATCGGTCTACGTGGCGGGCACGACCTCGACCGCGGGCGCAGGCTTCCAGGACGCGTTCGTGCTCCACGTCGATTCGACTGGCAAGAAGGCGCTCGATGCCGTGACGTGGGGAGGAGCCGGGTTCGAGGAAGGCCGGGGGGTCTCCGTGACGGGCGGAACGGTCGTGCTCGCGGCGTCGACCACCACGGCGCCGCCCTACTCGCTGCTCGCCTTGAGGGCAAAACTGTCGACGCCGAAGAGCATCGTGGCGCCGGCGGCCGGCGCGACCGCCGACGTCGCGGGCCTCGTCGGCGATCCCGGCCGGGGTACCGCGATCCCGAACGGAAGCACGACCTACGCCGGCAACTTCGAGGCGGCCGTCGTGCAGATCCTGCGCTAAGCGCTCGCGTCCAACATCGCTACCTATCAGCCAACAAAAATGTCCCCGGTATTGTGGACGACTGGAGGGAGAAACATGCAACGCATGCGAAGGGTGAACCCTTTATTGGTCCGCGCGGCCGCGGTTCTCGCGATCGCTCTCGGTCTGGCTGTCCTGGCGGTGGCGACGGCGACGGCCTTCACGATCGCGTCCGAATCGACCTGGGGAGGGCCCGATTCGGACGGAGTGGACGGAGTAGCGACCGCTCCCGACGGGAGCCTCTATCTCGTCGGGACCACCCACTCGTTCGGCACCCAGCCTCCGTCGGTGTTCCTGCTCAAGTACGACGCGAGCGGCTCCCTGATCTGGGAGAGAGGCTGGGAGGTCTCCGGGTTCTTCCCTGAAGCAGCGGGCGCGGTCGCGGTGGCCGCCGACGGCTCCGTCTTCGTGACAGGTCAGGCCGCGGCCGACGCGCTGATCCTCAAGTACGCGCCGGACGGCACGCTGCTCTGGCAGCGCGCGTGGGGCGGCGCGCCGGGAGTCGAGGCGGGACACGACATCGCCGTGGCGCCCGACGACACGATCGTCGTCGTCGGCGAGACCCGCAGCTTCGGGCAGGGAGAGGCGGACGTGTTCGTGCTGAAGCTCGACGACGCGGGCAACCTGATCTGGCAGAACACGTGGGGCACGGTGAACGTCGAGAACGACGCGGGCGTGGCGGTCGGCCCCGACGGCACCATCCACCTGGTCAGCGTGACGTTGCGGCCGGTCGGCTTGTTCCAGTTCGACGCGATCTGGATCCGCTTCGACGCCGCGGGGCTGCTCATCGACCAGACGGCCGTTTCCGCCGGCGACGTCCTGGACGCGCGCGGCGGAGTGGCGGTGGCCCCGGACGGCTCGGTCTACATCGCGGGCGGGCTCCAGGAGCCGAGAGACGGCCTCGACGCCATCCTCCTGAAGTTCACCCCGGGCGGCGTGCTCGAATGGGACCGGCGCTGGGGCGGCCGCAGCGGCGACGAGTTCGCCGACGTGGTGGTGGGGCCGGATGGAACGGTCCACGTCTCGGGAACGACGGACAGCTTCGGGTCCGGCGGCGGAGGGGATGCCGTGGCGGTGTCGATCGCACCCGACGCCAAGGTCCTCGATGCGACGGCCTGGGGAGGAACGGGGCTCGAGCGCGGCGACAACCTGACCCTTGGCGCCGACGGCTCGGTCGTGCTGGGTGCCGTTGCGGAAAACCCGCCCTGGGTTCTCACCAAGGCGTCGAGCAAGCTGTCGCGGCTGCGCGCGACCACGGCGCCAGCGGGAGGGATCGTGGCGCCGGCGGCGGGAACGATCGCGGACGCCACCGGCGTGACGTTCGTCCCGGGCGGCAGCACCACGTATGCGGGCGGACACGACGCCGTGCTCCTGCGTCTGACGCCGTAGGCGAGGGCTGACGGGCCGCCGGTCCCGGACCGGCGGCCTCCTCCGCGCCGCCCCGGCACCACCCCGTGATGGCGCGAGCATCTGGCTTGACAAGCCTGCCTTCCGCCTGAAGGCGGAAGCCACAAATCCTGTGGCTTCCGGCTTTAGCCGGAAGAACGGCCCACTGCCGACTGCACACTGCCAACTGCGCTAATATCGCCGCGATGCGGTCTTGCGTCGCGGCGCTCCTCTGGCTGACGCTCGCGGCTCCCGCCTTCGGGCAGGATCCGTTGACCGTGACGGCTGCGCTCGACGAGGCCATTGCATCCAATCCAGAGCTTCTGGCCCTGCGGCGAGAGGCACCGGCCGATCGTCTTGCCGCCCTCCTCCGCGCGTCCGCTGTCCTGGCCGCGGTCCGTCAGGCGCATGCCGATCTGGCGATCGCGCGCGACTCAGCCGTGCTGTACGAAGGGCAGGCGCCGATGATGAAGGAGATGGCGGAAGCCGCCACATTCCGCTCCAGCGGCGGCAGCGAGATGGGACGGCACGACCCCTCGGCGATGGTCATGGACATCGCACGTCTCGCGCTGGGGCGGAGCACCGCGCGGGAGCAGGTGAAGGTTGCCGAGGTCAGGTTGAACGCCATGCTGGGACGGCGCCTGGACGCCCCGGTTGGACCGCTGGCGACGGCTGACGCTGCGGCCGCTCCGACCGGCGCTGTGGAGAGCGCACTCGCTCGCGACCCGCGGCTTTCCGGGGCGAGTGGGGCTGGTGGAGCGGGTGGGGCCGACCGCGAGACGGTCACGACCGCGGTGCGGCGGCGGGTGCTCGAGGCTCTCGCGCGGGTGGAGGGTGCGCGAGAACGCGCAATGATCATGACGACGACCGTTCTGCCGCAGGTCGAGCTCGGGTTCGAGCACGCGCGGGCTGCGTACACGGCGAATCAGGGCGGTTTCCTCGCGATGCTCGACGCCCACCACCGGCAAGTGGAGGCCAGGATCGAGTCCGCCACGATTGACGCGCTGTACAGGCGAGCGCTCGTCGAGCTCGACATCGCGATGGGCGAGACGCCGGAGCGGCTGGCGCTCGCGGCCGGTCCCGGGGGGAAATGACGTGGCACGCAGGGGCGCCCTCCTCGCGCTGATCGTCGCCGCCGCCTCTGCCGCCATCCTTGCGTTCGCAACACTCGAACGATCCGAACCATCAGATCGTCCGGACCGTTTGGCCCGTTCGGATCGTTCGGACCTCCGGGCGCCGGTCTCCATCGACGTGCGACGGCAGCAGTTGATCGGCGTGCGGACGGCGCGTGCTGAACGGCGACGCACGGCGGTGGACGTCCGCGCGACCGGCACGGTCACGTTCGATGAGACCAGGGAAGCGGAGATCAACAGCAAGGTGGACGGATGGGTGCGTGATCTGAAGGCCAATTACACGGGAATGATGGTGGGCAAGGGAGATCCGCTGTTCACGTTGTACAGCCCGGAGCTTCTGGCCACCGAGAACGAGCTCATCGTCGCACTGCGCGGTCAGCAGCAGGCGCAGCAGTCCACGCTGCCCGAGGCACGCGCCCATGCTGAACGGCTCGTTCAGGCCGTCCGGGAACGGTTGATGTTCTGGGATGTGAGCGTCGCCGAGATCAGGGAAATGGAGCGGCGCGGCAAGGCGCTGGGCATCACGTCATTTGTCTCGCCTGCCTCCGGCGTGATCATCGAGAAGGCGGTCGTCGAGGGAATGCGGATCACGGCGGGGCAACGGCTCTTCAGGCTCGCAGACCTTTCGTTCGTCTGGGTGGAAGCCGACGTCTACGAGCGCGATCTCGCGTCGGTCCGCGTGGGGCAGGCCGCCAGGGTCGCGCTCGATGCCTACCCCGGCGAAGAGTTCGATGGGCGCGTGTCGTACCTCTATCCATCCATTACGGAGCGAACCCGAACGTTGAAGGTCCGGCTGCAGTTCGAGAACCCGCGCGGCCGGCTCCGGCCGGGGATGTACGCCAACGTCATGATCTCGGGCCCGGCGGCGTCCGCTCTCGTCGTGCCCGCTGATGCGGTCGTGGACTCGGGCACGCAGCAGGTCGTCTTCGTGACGCGTGGGGACGGCTACTTCGATCCGCGTCACGTCAAGACCGGTCGACGGCTCACGGACGCGATCGAGATCGTCGACGGCCTCGAGGAAGGCGAGACGGTGGCGTCGGGCGCCACGTTCTTCCTCGACTCGGAGAGTCAGTTGCGTGGCGCGCTTCAGAGCTACGAGGGGCGCGCGGGGGCACCGGTCGATGCCGCCGCTCCGAGCCTCGACATCACCTTCCGTACGCGGCCCGACCCACTCCGCACCGGCGAGGCCACGTTCGAAGCCATCGTCAAGGATGCGGCCGGACGGCCCGTGACCGATGCCATGGTGTCGGCGGTGCTCTTCATGCCGGCGATGCCGTCGATGAACCATCCGGCCATGCGGAGCGAAGCGACGCTGGCGCACGCCGGCGATGGGACGTATCGCGGTACGGGACAGGTCACGATGGCCGGCCGCTGGGACGTCACGGTGAACGTCACGCGTGACGGACAAACGCTGGGCACTCGCCAGTTCGGCCTTGTCGCGAGATGAATGCGTGAGGTCGCAGACTTCGCACATACGAACCACGGAGACACAGGGGCACAGAGGCTCATGAAGTTTTTCTCTGTGTCTCTGTGCCGCTGTGGTTCGTGATGGCCAGAGTCGGAAACCTCATGATCCACGCTCTCATCCCTTGGTGTGCCCGCAACCGGGTCCTCGTCTTCGCCGGGACCGCGGTCCTGACGGCGCTCGGTGTGTGGGCGCTGACGACCACGCCGCTCGATGCCGTGCCCGACATCTCCGACGTGCAGGTCATCATCTCCACCGAGTGGCCCGGCCGCAGTCCCGATCTCATCGAAGACCAGGTCACCTATCCCATCGTGACGGCGCTCATTTCGGCTCCGCGCGTGCGGACCGTCCGCGGCTTCACCGAGTTCGGGATTTCATACGTCTACGTCATCTTCGAAGACGGCACGGACATCTACTGGGCACGCAGCCGCGTTGTCGAATACCTGCAGGGCATCGGCACCCGCCTCCCGCCAGGGGTGACGCCGGCGATCGGGCCCGATGCCACCGGAGTGGGGTGGGTCTTCGAATATGCGCTCGTGGACGACACCGGACAGCAGGACCTCGCCGGCCTGCGCAGCCTCCAGGACTGGCATCTGCGCTACTCGCTCGCGTCGATCGAGGGCGTTGCCGAGGTCGCGAGCATCGGCGGGTTCGTCAAGCAGTACCAGGTGGCTCTCGATCCGGCCAGGCTCGCGGCGTACGACATGTCGATCAAGGAGGTGGTGGACGCCATCCGCGCCGGCAACAGCGACGTCGAAGGACGCCTCCTCGAGTTTTCCGGACGCGAGTACATGGTGCGCGGCCGCGGGTACCTCCGGTCGATCGCCGACATCGAGAAGGTGTCGCTCGGCGCGGACGGCCGCGGCATCCCGGTCCGCGTGGGCGACGTCGCCGAGGTGCGCCTCGGTCCGGACATCCGCAGGGGGGTCGCCGAGCTCGACGGCCGCGGCGAAGTCGTCGGCGGCATCGTCGTGATGCGGTTCGGCGAGAACGCGCTCGGCGTCATCGAGCGCGTCAAGGCCAGGCTGCGCGAGATCGAGGCGTCGCTGCCGGAAGGCGTGCGCGTGGTGCCGACCTACGATCGGTCGTCGCTCATCGAGCAGTCCATCGGCACGCTGAGGCGGACGCTCATCGAGGAGGCGCTGGTCGTCTCGCTGGTGATCCTCCTGTTCCTCTTCCACGTCCGGTCGGCGCTCGTGCCGATCCTGGCGCTGCCCGTCGCCGTGCTGGCCGCGTTCATCCCGATGCGTGTCCTCGACGTCAACGCCAACATCATGTCGCTCGGTGGCATCGCGCTCGCCATCGGCGTGCTCGTGGACGCGGCGATCGTCATGGTCGAGAACGCGCACAGGCGGGTGTCGGAAGCCACGGATGGCCACGCCGTGCCGTACGACGATCAACCGCGCGAGATCGTGAGGGCGGCCACGCAGGTGGCTCGTCCCATTTTCTTCTCGCTCGCCATCATCATCGTGTCCTTCGTGCCCGTGTTCCTCCTCGAGGCGCAGGAGGGCCGGATGTTCCGCCCGCTGGCGTTGACCAAGACGTCGGTGATGGTCTTCGCGTCGCTGCTGTCGATCACGCTCGTCCCGGTCCTGATGGGTCTCTTCATCCGCGGCAGGCGGCTGCGGCCGGAGTCGCGCAACCCGGTGTCGCGATTCTTTGCCTCACTTTACGCGCCCGTCCTGCGCCTCGCGCTCCGGTGGAAATGGGCGGCCCTTGCCGTGAACTTCGCGGTGGTCCCGCTCGTCGTCCCGCTGGCCCTCAGCCTCGGCAGCGAGTTCATGCCGCCTCTGTATGAAGGCTCCGTGCTGTACATGCCCACGTCACCGCCAGGCCTGTCCGTGACCGAGGCCACGCGACTGCTCCAGGTGCAGGATCGCGTCCTCCGCGAGGTCCCGGAGGTGGAGCAGGTATTCGGCACCGTGGGCCGCGGTACCACGCCGACCGACAACTCTCCGATGGGGATGGTCAACACGACCGTTCGGCTGAAGCCGCGCGAGCAGTGGCGGCCGGGGCTGACATTCGAGCAGCTCCAGGCCGAGATGGACGAGAAGCTGCAGTTCCCCGGTTTCCCCAACGTCTGGACGCAGCCAATCAGGAACCGTCTGGACATGCTGAGCACTGGCATCAAGACACCGGTGGGCATCAAGGTGCTCGGTCCCGATCTGAACGTCATCCAGGCCCTCGGGCGGCGGATCGAGGGGATCATCCAGGAGGTGCCTGGTACGCGCAGCGTCTACGCCGAGCGTGTGGCGCAGGGGTACTTCACCGATATCCGCATCGACCGCGACGCGATCGCCCGTCACGGCCTCAGGATCGACGACGTGCAGGAAGTCGTGCAGTCGGCGATTGGAGGAGAGACCGTCACGCACACCATCGAGGGACGGGAGCGATACCCGGTCAACGTGCGCTACGCGCGCGGTTTCCGTGACGACCTCCCCTCCCTGGAGCGCGTTCTGATCAGGACGCCGGCCGGAGCGCAGGTGCCGCTCGGGCAGCTCGCCGAGATCGCGATCACGCCGGGGCCCGCGATGATTCGTGACGAGGACGGCCGGCTCGCGGGCTACGTGTATGTCGACACCACAACGCGCGACATCGGAGGATACGTGGCGGACGCACAGGCGGCGGTCGCGGAGCGGCTGCAGCTGCCGGCCGGCTACATGCTGCAATGGGCGGGGCAGTACGAGTTCCAGGTCCGTGCGCGAGAGCGGCTGCGAATCCTCATCCCCGTCGTGTTCGCGATCATTTTCATGCTGCTCTACGTCACGTTTCGTTCGGCATCGGAAGCGGCGATCGTGATGCTGTCCGTCGTGTACGCCATGACCGGCGGCGTCATCCTGCAGTGGCTGCTCGGCTACAACTTCTCGGTGGCCGTGTGGGTCGGCTACATCGCGTTGTACGGCGTCGCCGTGCAGACCGGGGTCGTGATGGTCGTCTACCTGCACGAGGCGCTCGATCGCCGCCTGCGCCAGGGGGGCACGCCGGCGGAGCGCGACGTGCTGCAGGCGACGCTGGATGGATCGGTGCTGAGGCTCCGCCCCAAGCTGATGACCGTCACGGTGGTGCTGGCCAGCCTCGTGCCGCTGATGTGGAGCCAGGGCGTGGGCTCGGATGTGATGAAACCGATCGCCGCCCCGATCATCGGCGGGATGATCACTTCGGCGATTCACGTCCTGATCATCACGCCCGTGATCTTCTACATCATGAAGGTCCGCGCATTGCGCAACGGACGCCTCACGACATCCTGTGCCAATTTGTGAACCGGCGGTGGCGGGGTCCCCGCCGCGCGCGTTTCCACCCCACTGCGCACGCGTGCGCAGTGGGGACCCCGGCCTTGCGCGGTGCGGTGCAGTGTACACTTTGAGACATACCAGTGGAGATCAACGTCGTGTTGCTCGGTCCGCCCGGGGCCGGCAAGGGAACCCAGGCTGCGCGGCTTGCCAGGACGTGGCAGATTCCGCACATTTCAACCGGCGCGATGCTGCGGGAGGCCGTGCAGTCGGGCACGCCTCTCGGTCTCGAGGTCCGGGCCATCATGGAGCGGGGCGGCCTCATCGATGACAGCGTGATCACGGAGGTCGTGCGCGCCCGTCTCGATCGCGCCGACGCCGTGGCGGGTTTCCTGCTGGATGGCTATCCGCGTACTGTCCCGCAGGGTCGCGCGCTCGACGAGTACATATCGCGCCGCGCGCCGTTGACGATCGTCGAGATCATGCTGTCCGACGCAGAGGTCCTGCGCCGCCTCGCCGCACGCATGATTTGCTCTGAATGTGGGATCAACTCCCAGGACGACCGCGAGTACGCCAACTGCGTGGACTGCGGCGGCCGTCTCGTCCCGCGGGCCGATGATGCGGAAGAGGTCGTGCGAAAACGCCTCGAGGTGTACCATCGCCAGACGGCCCCGCTCGTGGGCTACTATGGCGAGCGGTCAACCTACTGCCGTGTAGACGGCAGCCTGCTCGCCGACCAGGTCACCAACGACATCCTGAACGCCGTCAGAGCCATTCGTGACTAGCACTAGCGGTTCGTGAATCGCGATTGGTTCGTAAATCACGAATCACAAATCACGGAATCACGAATGGCCGAGCCCAACCCCGTCCATTAGGCGAGGCCGCGGCCCTTGGTACGCGCCGTGCTCTTACACATGTGACGGAGCGTAACCATGAGACATGTCGTGATAACGGCTGTGCTCTCGACGTCCATTCTCCAGGCGTCGTTCGCGTGCGCCGTGCAATCGCAGGAGCGCGTCAATCCAGAGGCAAAGGTGGCTGCGGATTTCTTGGATCGGATCGACAAGTACGTCGAGATGCGCAAGCACGCCGACGACGGCGTCCCTCGACAGAAAGAGACCGAGGACCCGGCGAAGATCAGGATCGCCCAGGAAGCACTGGCGAAACGCATCATGATGGCGCGGGCCGGGGCCAGGCGCGGCGATATCTTCACTGCGGAAATCGCCACGCGCTTCCGCCGCATCCTCCGTCCGGAGGTGAAGGACGCGGATACCAGGAAGTTGATTCAGGAGGACAACCCCGGAAACTTCCCCTTCAAGGTGAACGGACCGTACCCGGACAAGGAACCGCTGTCCACGGTCCCGCCCAACGTGCTGGCGGCATTGCCCCGGTTGCCGGAAGAGATTGAGTACCGGTTCGTCGGCAAGCACCTGATCCTGCGCGATGCCAGGGCGAACCTGATTATCGACTACATCGCCAACGTCATGGCGTGACACAGGGAGCGCATGGCATGCAACCGCGTCAATCGTCTCGTGTGATCGTCGCGCTGGCCCTCGTGTGGGCCTCGCTCGGCGCCGCTGCCGCCCAGCAGCAGGCGCAACCCAAAGCGGCCGCGCAGGTGGTGCAGCCCAAGGCAGCGCAGCCTCAGGCATCGGACTCGCTCAAGTTCGCCATCATCGGCGACAGCGGTACCGGATCGTCGGCGCAATACCGCGTGGCCGAGCGGCTCATCGCGTCCCGGAAGACCTTTCCGTACGAGTTCGTGCTGATGATGGGCGACAACCTGTACGGCAGCGAGAACGCCGCGGCGTACGAGAAGAAATTCGAGCGCCCGTACAAGCCGCTGCTCGACGCCGGGATCAAGTTCTACGCCTCGCTGGGGAACCATGACGAGCCGACCCAGCGCTACTACAAGAACTTCAACATGGGCGGCGAGCGGTTCTACACGTTCAAGCCGAAGGAGAACATCCGGCTATTCGCGCTCGACAGCAACTACATGGACAAGACTCAGCTCGAGTGGCTGGACAAGGAGCTGAAGGCGAGCGGCTCGGACTGGAAGATCGCGTTCTTCCACCACCCGGTCTACTCGTCTGGCGGCACACACGGGTCCGACGAGAACCTGCGCGCGCTGCTCGAGCCGCTCTTCCTGAAATACGGCGTCGACGCCGTGTTCGCGGGTCACGAGCACTTCTACGAGCGCATCAGGCCGCAGCGAGGCATCTACTACTTCACCTCGGGTGGGGCGGCGAAGCTGCGCGAAGGCAACGTCAGGCCGTCGGACCTCACCGCGAAGAAGTTCGACACCGGCTATCACTTCATGCTGGTCGAGGTCGGCAAGGACGTCCTCGACTTCCAGGTCATCACCGACGAGGGCAAGGTCGTCGACTCCGGGCCGCTGCCACGATTCAACGACGAGCAGAAGAAAGCGTTCGCGGCCGAGGCCGCGTTGCCGGCTCCGCGCCCCGCACCAGCCAGACGCTAGCACAAGGGTCAAGATCCAAGGCTCAAAATCCAAGGCTCACAATCAACCTTGTGCCTTGCGCCTTGTGCCTTGTAATTTACCGGCTGCCCTCCAGCAACTGCAACATCGCGGACGACACGGCGACAGGCTTCTCCCGCGGCAGGAAGTGTCCTGCGCCGGGGACAACCTGGCGGGCGACACGCGCGGTGAACGACGCGCGCTCGGCGGCCGTGTCTGCCGGCGGAGGTCCGAGGCCATCGTCAGCGCCGTACAGAACGATCGCCGGAACCTCGATCGGGGGACGCCGGGCCAACTGGCGTTCCATCTCGGTGAATCGCGGTTCACCGGGCGCGTTCCCGTTCCGGTGACGATACGAATGGATCACGACATCGACGAAATCGGGATTGTCGAATGACGCCGCGGTTCTCTCGAACGTTTCGTTTGTGAAGTGCCATGTCGGCGACCATGTCTCCCACAGCAGCCGGCAGATGCCACGGCGATTGTGTTCGAGGCCGACGCGCCCCCGCTCGGTATTGAAGTACCACTGATACCAGAGGGCTCGTTCCCTCGCCGGCGCAGCCGGCTGCGGCGGGGCGAGCGTGTCCTGAATCGTATAGCCGCCGATGAGCACCGCTGCTCGCACCCGCTGCGGATGAAGCACCGCGGCAATGCACGCCGCGCGACCGCCCCAGTCATAGCCTGCCACTGCAAATCGCGACAACCCGACCGCATCCGCGAGGTCGATCACGTCTTGCCCGATCGCCGCCTGCTCGGCCATCCGGGCCGCGGACGGTTCACGAAAACGTGTGGATCCGTACCCGCGGAGGTACGGAACGATGACCCGGTACCCCTTGCCCGCGAGCGGCGCCGCCACCGCGTCCCACGCGCGCACGTCGTCGGGGAAGCCATGCAGCAGGATGATCGGAAAGCCCCGGGCGTCACCGCGTTCCTCGAAGCCGATATCGAGTACGGGCGTCTTGGCGGCCCGTACCCGCGGAGCGGTGCCGGGCTGGGCCCCGGCGTCGCGCTGTTCAGCCACGCCGCTGGCGAGCGCGCTTGCGACAAATCCCATCTCGAGGAAATCCCTGCGGCTGTGCAGCATTGAGTCTTCTCGTGATTCGACGCTATCTGATCGACGCCACGACTTGCCTGATGGCGTCCTCCCGCGACATCTCGCCGTTGACGAATGCTCTCCAGTGGGTTTCGATCGGCGGCTTGAACTGCGGCCACGCACGATCGAAGAGGCCGGTCTTGTAGAGATAGGGTTCGTACGTGATGCCGCGGCCGGCGAGCGCCCGACGGACGACTTCGCCAGTCATGTAGACCCTGAAGGGCGCCTGTGTGAGTGCGAGCTCACTCGCGTCCTGAGCCATCAGTGCGGACGTCGCGACCGCGACCAAGGCGCCGATGAGCAGCCTCTTCATGACCTTGGCCCTCTCGTCTTCCTACGGTCCTACGTGCGCGGCTCCCCTTACTGGAAGTTGGCGATCTTGCGCGCAGCGCCGGCCAGCTCGAGGATGTGCAGGCCAGTGCCGGCGCGGTCGGCGGCATAGACATAGCCGCGGTCGTCCACCTCGACGTTGTTGGTCTGGATCCCTCGCGTGCAGGGCTCGCCGGGACGTCCGGCGGCGCACGCCGTCTTGCTCGTCGCGGCCGGGATGTAATACGCGATTTCGGTCGGGTGGAAGGGATCCCGGACATCAACAGCGCGCACGCCGGCGTTGAAGTGCGCGACGAACATCACGCGCTTGTAGTAGATCGGCGTGAAGTTCTCGTGCGTGGCATGCGTCCCGAAGCGTCCGGCGCCGCGCCCGCAGTAGTTGCCGCTCGCCTCGGGCACGGTCCAGTTCGCCACGCCGAAGGGCCGTGTCTCGGTGGTGATGTCGGCGATCCACATCATGGCTCTCTGGCTGGCCGCGCAGTCACGGCCGATGGCTTCGTCGACGATGACGAGCATGTCCCGGATGTTGTCTTTCTCCTTCGCGAACTCCGCGATCGGCATGCCCAGCAGCGGGAAGACGTTGTGCGCCCCGACGTTCGGCGGCAGATCCATCCGGCTGATTTGGGGGTACAGCAGGTTGGCCTCGGTTGGCTCCGTCGGTCCCTTCAACAGCTTGTCGCGATCGACGATCTGCACGACGCCTTCGCGCACGTAGCCATAGGCAAAGTAGACGCGGTTGCCTTTCGGCCCGGTTGACACGGCGCCATGAAGTCCGTTGTCACCTGGCGGCGTCCCCGTCGATCCCGGCTGCTGCCCCGGCAGACCGAAGTCGCGGATGAACACCGGTTTCGCCGGGTCGCCCAGGTCGTAGATCTTCGTCATGCGCGGCACCCGCCAGCCGGGTTGTCCCGACACGAGATACGCGATCCCGGTGTCGCATTCCCACCAGTTCTTGTGCGTGCCTCTGAGGCCGCTGACGATCACGCTGATGCGGCTCGGCCTGGCCGGGTCCGTGACGTCCCACATTTCGTGGCCGGAACCAGCGGTGTTGCCGAAGGCGCGCAGCATATAGAACCTGCTCTTGTCGGCGCGCGGCAGCTCGGCGCCGCTGCAGATGCGCACCATCTGCGCCCCGCCCGATTCGGCATTCCCGGCGTCACCCAGCGGCTGACCCGGGATATGAGCCAGGTACTTCGGGGCCTTCGGATCGGTGACGTCGAGAATCGACGTGCCGTGCGGCTCCTCCCTCCCTGTCATCGGATTGATCGCGTTGCCGCCGTGGTGGCCGACATAGGCGATCCACCGATTTCCCTGCCTCTTGATCTCGGGTTGATACGCACTGCGTCCCTGGAGGTCGTTGTAGCCGACGAGCTGCATGTTGCTGCTGTCGGCACCGTCCTCGCCTCCATTGCCACCCTGGCGCTGCGCCGCGACAGCGACGCTGAAGAGGATCGTGAGTGCCGCAAATGCCAGATGCCGTCGCGTCATCTCAAACTCCTTCGCGAGAAGCGGGGCGTTTCGTCTGCCGCATTGTAACGTCCACCTGCTTTCCCGCAGCACGTGACCTCGAGGGATAATAACCCCGCGCCGGACGTGCGCGGTGCGGAGACAAAACGATGCCGATACTCAGACCTTTCGGGACCGCGTGACGTTCCATCTCGGCGGCAAGGAAATCCAGGTCCTCTACCTGGCCCGGGGACACACGCGAGGCGACAGCGTCGTCTTCGTTCCGCAGGATCGCATCGTCTATCTGAGCGAGCTCTATTTTGCCGAGCAGTTCCTGTTCATCACCGACGGGTACGGGCTCGACTGGCTGCGCGCGCTGGATGCGATCGAAGCGCTCGGAGCCGACATCTTCGTGCCCGGACACGGACCGATTCCCGCGGACCCTCGAGAGACCCGACAAGGGCTGCGCCGTTTCCGCCAGATGCTGGTAGACGTGCATGACGCCGTACAGAAGGAGGTTGCGCGCGGCGCAACCGAGGACCAGGCGGTTGCCGCCATCGGCTGGCCGCAGTACGAAAAACTGCAGGGATATGCCACGCAGCGTGAGACTGCCGTGCGGCGGTTGCATCAGCAACTGACCGGCAAGCTCCCGTGAGGGCAGCCCGTTCTACGCGTCCGGGCCACGAAGCTGGCCAGGCGCCGGGTCTTCACAGGTTCAGCGCGAACGTCTTACAGCTGCGGACTACTCCCGGTCGGATCTCGAAGTCCGGGATTGAATCGACCTCCTTGAATCCGACTCGCTCCAACAGACGCGCCGAGCGCACGTTCCCGGCATGAATGCGGGCCCGGACCGATGTGAGGCCGAGCGCACGGGCCTGCTCCAGGACGCAGGCGACCGCCTCCTGAGCGAGGCCCATGCCCCAGAATCGACGCCCGAGCATGTAACCGATGTCGGCCTGGTTTGCCTGCATTTCACCCAGGTCGCAGAGCCCTACGAATGTTCCGTCGGAACGAAGACGCACCGTCCAGTAGCACGCCTGGCCGGAAGCCATCTCGCGCAGCATCTGCTCGACGACAGCTGCCGTGACCGACGGACTCGCATCATGCGGCCAGTCCCAAAAAGCCATGACTTCGGGATCGCCGCGCACCTCGAACAGGCCGTTGCCATCATCCGGCGTCAGGCGGTCGAGAATCAGACGTGCCGTCAAGAGAGCAGGCATGCCGGCCGGCGATCGTTTATCACGGCACCGCCGTTTCTCGCGCGGTACGGCGCCCGAACCGCAGGTAGAGCGGCGGCAGCAGGAACAGGTTCAGCACCGTGGAGGTGAACAGCCCGCCGAGGATCACCACCGCCATCGGGTGCTCGACTTCCTGCCCGGCCCGGCTGCCGCCCACCACGATCGGCACCAGCGCCAGGCCGGTCGCCAGCGCCGTCATCAGGATGGGCGCGAGCCGTTCCTCGGCTCCCCGCGCCACCAGTTCCAATCCGAACGGCACGCCCTCGACGTCCTCGAGGTGCCGGTAGTGGCTGACGAGCATGATCCCGTTGCGTGCCGCGATTCCCAGCACGGTGACGAAGCCGACGAGCGAGCCGAGCGACAGGACGCCGCCGGAGAGAAACGCGGCCGCCACGCCGCCGATCAGCGCGAAGGGCAGCGTCAACGCCACCAGCGAGACGAGCCGCGCCGAACCGAAGTCCACGTGCAGCACCAGGAGGATCCCGAGCAGCGACAGCAGGGTGAGCGCCAGCAGGCGGTTCTGCGATTCCTCGCGCGCCGCGTACTCGCCCAGGACCTCGGCGTGGTACCCCTCTGGAAACGTCACGTTCGTGAGCGCAGCCTGGATATCCTGGGCCACGGCGCCCAGATCGCGATCGCGCACATTGGTCGTGACGTCGATGCGGCGCGATCCGCCCTCGCGCGTAATCTCGTTCGGGGTTGGCGCGAGCGTCACGTCGGCCACTGCCTCGAGCGGCACGTAGCCGCCGCCGGCGGTGTCGATCGGCAGCCGCTTGATCGCGAACAGATCGGCGCGGACGGCCGGCACGCTCCAGACGACGGCGTCGAAGATCATCTGGTCCTCGTAGATCTCGCCGACCTTGGTCCCGCGCAGCAGCGTGGCCAGCGACTCGCGCACCTGCCCGGGCGTGACCCCGGCGATCTGCGCCGCTTGCGGCCGCATGCGCACATCGACCTGCGGCACCATCGTCAACTGCTGGACGGTCAGATCAGCGACGCCGTCGACCTCTGTCAGTACGCCCGCCACGTCGGCGGCCGTTGTCCCGAGTTGCGACAGGTTCGGGCCGAAGATGCGCACGACAATCGTGGCACTGGCGCCGGTCAGGACTTCCTTGATTCGCTCCCGGAGGTAGGTAAGGAGGTCGCGCGTGAGGCCCGGGTAGCCGTCGACAATCGTCTGGATCTGCGCCACCTTGGAGGCATAGTCAACGGAGGGATCGAGGCTGATCCACAGTTCCGTGAAGTTGATGCCGACGACCTCGTCGGCGACCTCCGCTCGACCGATGTGGGCACCGAAGTTCCGCACGCCCTCCACATCCATCAGCTCACGCCCGGCATTGACGGTGACGCGGCGCATCGCCTCGAGCGATGTGCCCGGCTTCTCGACCCAGTGCATGAGGAAGTCGTATTCCTGGAAGCTCGGAAGGAACTCTTCACCGAGCAGAGGGAACGCGGCGACGGTCACCGCGAGCGACACGGCGACGACCGCCATTGCGCGTTTCGGCCCTGCAATGAGGCCAGGCAGCACGCGGCGGTATCCGGCCTTCAGGCTGGTGACCGCCGGGGCTTC
>DATDHP010000534.1:0-10733 GCA_036521515.1 Vicinamibacterales bacterium | reverse complement strand
CTGTTCGTGTCGCATGCAGCCGATGGACCCATCAACCTCCGGTAATCCTGGGGCAACCGAAGAGTGCGCGAGGGGGGAGGAGGATCTCACGCAGACCAGCGGGTTTCGGACTCCGGGCTTCGGACTTCGGGCTCCAGGCTTCGGGCTCCGGACCTGGACAAGGCCCGAAGCCAAGCCTGTAGCCCGGAGCCTGTAGCCCGGAGAATGCGACGCGCAGCTGCTCGCTTGTTCCGGCACGCGTGCGTGTGATTAGATGGCGCGGCTCACCAGGCAACGTTGCGCGTCGGCATGCGCACATACTTCGCACGCCCGCTGCGCCGGGCGCTCGTGATCGTCGCGGTCATCGTGGCGGGGCTCGCCATCTGGGTCCTGTCCTCCGTTTGGACCGATCGTCCTGTCACGTACGAGGCGATCACCGACCATTTCAAGTACGGTTCGATTGGCAGCGAGCCCGGCGTCTCGCTGCTCCGTCCAGTGGGCGGCGTCCTGCCGCCGTATCAGGTCTTCCTGGCGCTGCCCTCGATTTGCCGCGAGAAGCTCCCCGGGGGGTATGCGTCGCTCGGCTTCGTGTTCGAGCCAGGCCGCGATCTGCCGATCGGCATCTCGAGGCGACGGCGCATCGGCCTGGACAATGTAGGGCTGAATTGTGCCGTCTGTCACACGGGCACGGTTCGTGACACGCCGGACGCGGCACCGCGCATCATCCTCGGGATGCCGGCGCACCAGCTCGATCTGCAGGCTTTTGTCGAGTTCGTCATCGGATGCACCCTCGACAACCGCCTGACGGCCGACGCGGTGCGCGGCCGGACCGCACCTGACACACCGTCGGCGTTCGAACGCCTGCTCACGCGGTTCGGGTTGATCAACCGGCTCAAGCTCCAGACGCTGGATCTCAACAACCGCATTGCCCCTGTGCTCGCCGGCTCGGTTCCCCGGTGGGGACGGGGCCGTGTGGACACGTTCAACCCGTACAAATCGATCCAGTTCAACTGGCCCCTCGACCAGTTGCCCCCGTCCGAGTTGATCGGCGCCTCCGACTTCCCGTCGCTCTGGAACCAGGCGCCGCGGGACGGGCTGCAGCTCCACTGGGACGGCGACAACGACTCGGTTGACGAGCGGAACCTCAGCGCCGGCCTGGGCGCGGGGATTACGCCGGCGACGGTCGACCACGCCGGCCTGAAGCGCGTCCGCGACTGGATCTGGACGCTTCCGCCGCCGCCGTATCCGTACGATGTGGACGCCGCGCTCGCCGCCCGCGGCGCTGCGGTGTACCAGCAGGAGTGCCTCGCCTGTCACGGCGACCACCGGTTCAAGGACGGGATCAAGAGTGGCGACCAGCTCGGCCGCGTCGTCGACGCCGACCAGATCGGAACCGATCGCCATCGCCTCAATTCGTATACGCCGACGTTCGCCGCGAACCAGTACTCGCTGTTTCCCGATTCCCCCTATCGATTCAAGCGCTTCCGCAAGACGAACGGGTACGCGAACCACCCGCTCGACGGGATCTGGGCGCGGGCTCCCTACCTGCACAACGGGTCGGTTCCCACGCTCCTCGACCTGCTGGAGCTGCCCGACAACAGACCGGCCACGTTCTTTCGCGGGTACGACCTCTACGACCGGGTTCGAGTCGGTTTCGTCTCCACCGAGCCGGCAGCGGGAGGCCGTCGGTTCTTCCGCTACGACACGACGGTGCCGGGCAACTTCAACAGCGGTCACCTGTATGGGACGCAGCTCTCTGCCGACGACAAGCGCGCGGTCGTTGAGTACCTGAAAACGTTCTGAGCCCCACCGATGATGCCGTCGATCCGTTCACGCCCGGTGCAACTGGGGACAGGCGTCGCTGTCCTGATGCTGGCCGCCGTTGTCGTCGTCTATGGCCGCTTCTTCCGTGAGCAGCCGGCGCCGCAGTTCGAATCGGACGAGGATCAGTTCCTGTTCGGCTCAGTGGGGACCGAGGCGTCCGACGGGCTGCCGTACTGGGTCTGGCTCGTGCTGCCGCGAATCTTTCCCGATCTGCTCCCCGGGCCGGGCGGGTACACGGCACTTGGCATTCAGTCCAAGGAGGGCTACGAGATGCCCATCGGGCTGTCGAGGGTCACGGTTGGCTACCCGCGCGTCGGCATCAATTGCGCCATGTGTCACACGCCCGGGAACCGCACGCCGCCCGCTGACGCCGTTGCACGGCGCTACACGACCTTCCTCGCCTCGGCGGCCGCCGATCCACGCTTCACGCCGGCCACGATCCTCGGTGAGATTGCGAAGAACGCTCGGTTGTCCGCAGTCGATCGTCTGCTGTACCGCTTCGTGATCATCCCGTCGACGCGGGCACACCTCCTCGAGCAGAAGGAGCGCGCGGATCTGTGGGACCACGCCGCCACACGGCGGCTGCCAGCCGTGGAACGCGCGCGCGCCTACTTGACGCGCTGATCGCTTCAACGAGCCATTTGGTACTGAAACGTGTCATGAAAGGGACGGGTCGTCGAGCAGGTTCGAGCCGTGGCGAACCGCCGGCGTTGCAGGCGTGCGCGATCCAGGCGATCGGAGGACGTGCTAGCATTCCGTGCCGCATGCAGAGAACGCCGGTGGCAGAACCACCTGTCAGCCATCGTGAATGGTCGGAGCACATCTATCGGGCGTTCACCGCCTCGAACATCCGCCAGGTCGCATATGTGCCGGACGCCGGGCACAAGTGGTTGATCGAATTGTGCCACGCCGACGAGGGCCTCGACACGATCTCGCTCACCACCGAAGAAGAAGGGATTGCGATGCTCGCCGGCGGCTGGCTCGGCGGCGTGCGCGGCGTCCTGCTCATGCAGTCGAGCGGCGTCGGCAACTGCGTGAACATGCTGTCGCTCGTGCACGAGTGCCGCTTCCCGCTGCTGATGATCGTCACCATGCGTGGAGAGTGGGGCGAGACCAATCCGTGGCAGGTGCCGATGGGGCAGAGCACGCCGGTGGTTCTGGCGCATGCCGGCGTCGTTGTCCATCGAGTGGACGAGGCACAGCACGTGTCGGCGACCGTTGCGGCCGCCGCGCAGTTCGCGTTTGCCTCCAGCCGGCCCGTCGCCGTCCTGATCGGGCAGCGCCTGATCGGCGCGAAACAGTTCGAGCAGTAACGTGGCGAAGCCTGCGAGCGAGCTCGACCGCCGCGTCGCCGTCGAGATGATTCTGCGCGACCGGGGCGATGCCCTCGTGGTCAGCGGCCTCGGATCGCCGACCTGGGACGTTGCCGCCGCCGGCGACTCCCGGCTCAACTTCTACCTCTGGGGCGCCATGGGTGGCGCCGCCATGCTGGGTCTCGGGCTGGCGCTCGCGCAGCCCCGACGGCGGGTGCTCGTCATCACCGGCGACGGGGAGCTGCTCATGGGGCTCGGCAGTCTCGCGACGATCGGCGGCGCGCGGCCGCGGAACCTGTCGATCGTCGTGCTCGACAACGAACGCTATGGTGAGACCGGTATGCAGGCGTCGCACACAGGCCGCGGCGTCGATCTGGCCGCCATTGCCCGCGGCGCCGCCTTTCCGTTCGCGTCCACCGTTTCGACCACGGACGACCTCGAGGCCTCGCGACCGGCGATCCATGGCCAGGCCGGACCCGTGCTGACCGTCGTCAAGGTCGCGGCGAGCCAGCCGTCGGCGCGCGTGCCGCTGCGCGACGGCACGCATATGAAGAGTCGTTTCCGCGAGGCGCTGCTCGGACCGGACGCGTTCACGTAACGAATGAATGAATAGTATGAAGCGCTACCAGCTGTTCATTGACGGGAAGTGGTCCGATGCCGCGTCGGGCCAGACCTTCGAAAGCGAGAATCCCTACACCGGACAGCCCTGGGCGCTCATCCCGCGTGGCGACGCGACCGACGTCGATCGGGCGGTGCGTTCGGCGCATCGCGCGCTGACCACGGGCGAGTGGCCGAAATCGACCGCGACGCGCCGCGGGGCGCTGCTGCGGAAGCTCGGCGACCTGATTGCGGAGCACGGCAGGGAACTGGCCGACGTCGAGGTGCGCGACAACGGCAAGCTGCTCGCCGAGATGACGATGCAGACGGGATACATGCCGCAGTGGTATTACTACTACGGCGGCCTGGCCGACAAGGTTGAAGGATCCGTCATCCCGACCGACAAGCCCGAAACCTTCAACTATACGCGCTACGAGCCGATCGGCGTCGTGGCCGCCATCGTGCCCTGGAACTCGCCGCTCCTGCTCACCACGTGGAAGCTCGCCCCCGCGCTCGCCGCCGGCAACACCGTGGTGATCAAACCGTCGGAATTCACCTCGGCATCGGTGCTCGAATTGATGCGCCTGGTCGAGCAGGCCGGCTTTCCGCCGGGCGTGGTCAACGTGGTGACCGGGTTTGGCGCCGAGGTCGGCATGCCGCTCGTGGAGCACCCCGTCGTGGCGAAGGTGGCCTTCACGGGCTCGGACGCGACGGGCCAGAAGATTTACGAGAGCGCGGCGCGTGGCATGAAGCGCGTGACCCTGGAGCTTGGCGGCAAGTCCCCCAACATTGTCTTCGACGACGCCGACCTCGACAACGCCGTCAAGGGTGTGATCGCGGGCATCTTCGCGGCGACTGGCCAGACCTGTCTCGCCGGCTCGCGCCTGCTCGTGCAGGACAGCATCCACGATCGCTTCGTGGACAAGCTGGTTGCGCTGGCGCAGACGGCGCAGATGGGCGATCCGATGTCGCCGCACACCCAGGTCGGCCCGGTGACGACGCGTCCGCAATTCGACAAGATACTCAGCTACCTCGACATCGCCCGTGGTGAGGGGGCTGTGGCGGTCCTGGGCGGACAGCGCGCGACGCGGCCCGGCTGCGCGGAGGGCTGGTTCGTCGAGCCGACAATCTTCACCGGCGTCCACAACCGGATGCGGATCGCCCAGGAGGAGGTGTTCGGCCCCGTACTGTCCGTGATCCCGTTCCACGATGAGGACGAAGCCGTCGCGATCGGCAACGACATCGTGTACGGTCTTGCGGCGGGCGTGTGGACGCAGAACATGCGGCGCGCCTTCACCATGGCCGAGCGGCTGCAGGCGGGGACCGTCTGGGTGAACATGTATCGTGCCGTCAGCTACCTCTCTCCGTTTGGCGGCTATAAGCGGTCAGGTATCGGGCGCGAGAGCGGGCACGAGATGATCAAGGAGTATCTGCAGGTCAAGAGCGTGTGGATTTCCACCGCCGCGAGCGTTCCCAACCCATTCATCATGCGATAGACTTTCGCCTCATGGATAGCACGCACTCGCCCTCGGCCGGAGTGTCGGCGGTTGACACGGCGGCGCCTGCCCGCGCGTTTCGCCTCTCGGCCGTCCTCGGGCCTGGCCTCATCGTCGCCGCCGCCGGCATCGGATCCGGGGACGTCGTGTCGGCCACCGTCGGCGGCGCGACCTACGGCGTCGCGCTCCTGTGGGCGATTGCGCTCGGCGCCTTCTTCAAGTTCGTGCTGACGGAGGGGATCGCCCGCTGGCAGCTGGCGACGAACCTGACGCTGCTCGAAGGATGGGTGACCTACCTCCCGGCCTGGGTGAAGGCCTACTTCGGCATCTACCTGGTGCTCTGGACGGTCGCCGTCACGGCGGCGTTGACCAACGCGACCGGCCTGGGGATGGAGAACCTCACGAGCGGCGCCATTCCGCGCTCCTGGGGGGCGGTGGCGCACAGCTTCATCGGCGCCGCCTTCGTGCTGGTCGGGGGCTTCGCCGGATTCGACAAGGCCATCAAGGTGCTGGTCGGTATCATGGGCTTCAGCGTGCTGACGTGCGCCGCGCTGACCTTTCCGGCGCCAGTCGAGGCCATGCGCGGCATGGTGCCGGTCATCCCGGCCGGCAGCGGCGTGTACGTGCTCTCGCTCATCGGCGGCATCGGCGGCTCGATCACGATGCTCGGCTACAGCTACTGGATGCGCGAGGAGAAGATCGCCGGGCCCGGCTGCCTGAAGTTCGTCCGTGGGGACCTCTCCGTGGCCTACATCTTCACGGCCGTGTTCGGAATGGCGATCATGCTGATTGCCCATCGGGCCTTCTTCGTCCCGGGCACGGCGATTTCGGACGCGCAAGCGGTCTCGCGGATGGCCGACATGCTCGGCTCCATCCTGGGGCCGTTCGGCTTCTGGGCATACGCGGTGGGGTTCTGGGCGTGCGTGTTCGCGTCCCTGCTCGGCGTGTGGCAGAGTGTGCCCTATTTGTACGCGGACTACTACGGGGCCATGCGGAAAGTACCGGACGCCGTTCGCCGGGACATGACACAGGTCACGAGCGTCCCGTATCGCCTCGCGCTCCTCTTCGTGACGCTGGCGCCGCTTCCGTTCGCGTTCGTCGGCCGCCCGCTCTTCATCATCGTCACCTACACGGTAATCGGAAGCCTGTTCATCCCGTTCCTGGCCGCAACGCTGCTCTACATGAACAGCCGCATCCCGTGGACGACGGCGGTGCCGCGAAATCATTGGAGCACCAATGCGTTGCTGGTAGTCATCCTGCTGCTGTTCATGGCCGTGGGCGCCCGCGAGATCATCGTGGCGCTTTGAGCGTTCGTGATTGGTGATTCATGATTCGTGACTTGAGATGACGAACACGAATCGCTTGCATTCTCGAATCTCGAATCACGAATCACGAATCTCTCCGATGTCACACCCACACTCCGGTGACCGCCCTGTCGGCAACCTTCACGGGACGCGGTCGCCCGTATTCGGAACCGCCGGTGTCATCGCCTGCAGCCACCCGCTGGCCTCGGCGGCAGGCCTGCAGATATTCCAGCAGGGCGGGAACGCCATTGACGCGGCGGTGACCGCCGCCGCGGTCCTCGCCGTCGTCGAGCCGTCGATGACCGGCATTGGCGGAGACGTGTTCGCGCTCGTCTATGATGCCGCGACCCGAACGCTCGAGGCGCTGAACTCCAGCGGCCGCGCCGGTGCACGTGCGGATGCCGGCCGGCTCACCGCGGCCGGACTCCACGAGATGCCCCCGCACGGGCCGTATGCCGTGACCGTGCCGGGCGCAGTCGCAGGCTGGGCGGAACTGCTTCGCAGGCGCGGCACGATCTCGCTGGCGCGCGCGATCGCTCCCGCCATCCGTTTCGCGCGACACGGTCACGCCGTCTCCGACATCGTCGCCGAACACTGGGACCGTAGCGCGGCGAGAATCGCCGCCGACGCGCCGGCCGCGCAGCTGCTGCTGCCGGGAGGGCGCCCGCCGCGCGCCGGCGAGATCTTCCGCAACCCGGAGCTGGCGAACTGCCTCGAGCAGATCGCGAGCGACGGCGAGCGGGCCATGTACGGCGGCGCGCTGGGCAAGGCGATCGCCGCCGACATCACCCGCCGCGGCGGTTTCCTTGGCGAGGACGATTTCGCCGCGCATACCTCCAACTGGGTCGATCCAATCCACACGACCTACCGCGGGCACGACATCTACGAGATGCCGCCCAACTCGCAGGGGTTCGTCGCCATCGAGATGCTCAACGTCCTCGAGGGCTACGATGTGGCCGGCATGGGGCACAACTCTGCCGACTACCTGCATCTGCTGGTCGAGGCGAAGCGCATTGGCTTTGCGGATCGCGGAGCGTACCTGGCGGACCCGGCGCACGTGCCCGCGGGCGTACTCGACACGCTGCTGTCCAAGGAGTACGCGGCCGCGCGTCGGCGTGAGATCGACCTTCGGAGGACCGCCGCCGCATATGCCGGCGGTGTCTCGTTTGCGCAGCGCGATCTCGGCGACACCGTCTACCTGGCGGCCGCCGACGACAAGGGGAACGTCATCTCGTTCATCAACTCGCTCTTCGACTTGTTCGGGGCCGGCATCGTCGTGCCGGGTACCGGGATCGTGCTGCACAGCCGCGGCAGCGGCTTCAGTCTGCAGCCCGGACACCCGAACCAGCTCGCGCCGGGGAAGCGTCCGCTTCATACGCTCGCTCCGGCGTTCGTGATGAAGGACGGGAAGCCGCTCATGGCGTTCGGCGTGACCGGCGGCGACAACCAGGCGCAGGCGCACGCGCAGGTGGTGGTCAACGTCGTCGATTTCGGCATGAACGTGCAGGAAGCGGGCGAGGCCGCACGCGTGCGGCACTCGGACGCCGGTCTGGCCGTTGAGAGCGCGGTTGATGAATCAGTCCGCGCTGACCTGCGGCGGCGGGGGACGACCGTGCTCAACGGTCGCGGCGAGATGGGTGGGTACCAGGCCGTGGCGATCGATCCGCAGACCGGTGTGCTCATCGGCGGGTCCGACCCGCGAAAGGATGGCTGCGCGCTCGGATGGTAATATGGCAGAAGCGCGCACACAGCAGGGGTCGGCGTTTTCGTACCGCTGGATCATCCTGATCTTCGGCATCCTCGCGTATACGACCAGTCAGTTCGCCCGCCAGAATTACGGCGGCATCCAGAAGTTCATCGCAGCGGACTTCAATCTCGACCGCGCAGCACTGGGACTCCTGGGCTCAGTCTTCTTCTACGCCTACGCGCTGTTCCAGATGCCGTGGGGCATCGCCTCGGACCGCTTCGGAAACCGGGGCGTGACGTCGCTTGGTCTCTTCCTCATCGCGGCGACGATGCTCGGTTTCGCCACCAGCCAGTCCGAGGGCGCGCTCCTGTTCTGGCGGGGGGCGGCTGGCATCGCCAGCGCGGCGGTGTACGTCGCGATGGCGGGCGCACTGGCGCGATGGTTCCCGCCGGGCGAGCGCGGCTTCAGCCAATCCACGTTCGCGGGCGTCGGTGGGGCGGCAGGCGAGAGCGCCGCGTTTTTCCTGCTGCCGGTGCTCGCCATCTACTTCGCGTCCGGCTGGCGGTCCGCGACGAACTGGATGGCTGCCGCGATCGCGGTGACGGCGGCCATCTGCTTCCTCTTCCTGCGTTCGGCGCCCCCTGCCTCGCAGGCGACGACGAAGAAGCCGTTTCCGCTGGCGCTCATCGGCGACCTGCGCCTGTGGTGTTATGCGGTCGTATACATGGGATTCATCATCGGGGTCCGGAACGCGCAGGCGTGGACCGCGATTTACGTGACCGACGTCTACATGGTGGCCCACGGGCGGGATCTCAATGCCGCGGTGGTGGCCGGCGGGCTCCTCGCGATGGTTGCGTATTCACTCATCGGCCGAGGTGTTGGCGTCCCCGCCGCCGGGCGGTTCTCTGACGCGCTCGTCAAGCGGGGCGTGTCCCGGATGGCGCTGGTGTTCGGCTGGCTGACGGTCATCATCGCCCTCTTCCATCTGTTGTCGACGTTGGTGACGACGATGTGGGTTGTTGCCGTCGCCGTCTGCGTGCTCAGCGTTGCCGTGAATTCGTTCCCGCTCATTACCGCGTCGGTGAGCGAAACCTACGGTCCCGACAAGACGGCGTCGGTGTTCGGCTTCATCAACATGATGGGCCAGCTTGCCGGCGCGACTGTCCTGGCGGCGAGTGGCTATCTCGGGATCGCGCTGAGCGGCGGCGAGCGCAATTCGCTGGCCGAGTACCAAGGCATCTGGCTGGCCGGGATGACCTCGGTCGCGATCACGACAGTGATCGGCGGGGCGATGTATATGGTGGTGCGGCATCGAGCCCCCGCCCCCGCGGTCGCGCCGTCAGTGCCATGACCGAACGCCGTTCTGTCAACCCGTAATCAGATACAATCGGCGCGCGGTGCCGTCGCCATTCGAGCGGGAGTGGCACCAGGAGGGGCAATGTTCATCAGAGTATTCGTGGGGTTGGCGGCAGCCGCCTGTGCGGCGGCCGTGCCGGTGCAGCTTGGTGCCCAGGGCCGCGGACAGGGACCGGCGGTGCCCTTGTATCCGACCGAGCAGCAGTTCAAGGAATCACCCGAGGCACGACAGCACGTGGCCAAGGCGATGGCGATCGCGGGAACGGATCTCAAGGTGCAAGCGGACAACGCCTGCCACTTCATGGGTCCGCAGAGACCCGCGCTCGAGCGTCAGGCAGCCGGTCAGCAGGCCGACCGGCGGCAGCGGATGGAGCCCGTGAAGCTGTTCGACAACCTTTACTACATGGGGTACACGGACATCGGCGCGTGGGCCATCACCACCAGCGACGGCATCATTCTCCTCGACACCCTGAACAATCCGCAGGAAGCGGAAGAGATCATGGTGGCCGACATGAAGAAGCTGGGGCTCGATCCCTCGACGATCAAGATCGCCATCATCGGCCACGGCCACTTCGATCATTTTGGCGGCGCCCCGTACTTCCAGCAGCGCGGCGTCCCGATTGCGCTCACGGCGACCGACTGGGATCTGATCGAGCGCGTGCCGCCGAACCAGAATGCCCAACAGGCGGCCCGCCCGCGTCCGAAGCGCGACCGGATCCTGACCGACGGTCAGAAGGTCACGGTCGGCGACACGACGGTCACGATCATGGCCCAGCCGGGTCACACTGAGGGGTCGATTGGATTGCTGTTCCCGGTGAAGGAGAAGGGACGCACCTACACAGCCATGTTGCTCTCGGGCGCGAACCAGACGCCAACCCCGGCGTCGCTTGCGGCGTTCGAGAAGGCGCTCGCCACCGCGAAGCGCGAGAAGGCAGCGTTGCTGCTCAACGGGCATCCTGGATTATTCGGCGATGAGATCGGCTGGATGGAGACGATTCGCAGGAATCCGAGCGGCGCGAATCCGTTCGTCTACGGCGAGGCACGTTTCGCGAAGTTCATCGACATCATGACCGAGTGCGCCCGTGCCCGCATCGCCGCGATGCGTTACAAGTCGTCCTGAAGGACGGCGTACCGTCGGGAACGGCTTCTTGCGTGTGACTACGTCGGCCCCGCTCCC
>DATDHP010000533.1:0-7643 GCA_036521515.1 Vicinamibacterales bacterium | reverse complement strand
AGCAAGTTTCTGATCGTTCGCCTTACAGTTGCGGCGCCCTGATCGCCTCCCCCAGATCGCGCATGAACCCGGCCGCGCGCGCGCCGTCGACCACGCGATGATCGCAGGAGAGCGTCATCGTCATCATCGGCCTCACGCCCGGTCTGCCGTCCACCGGAACCACGCGGTCGGCGATGGCGCCGACGGCCAGGATGGCCGCCTGCGGCGGCACGATGATCGCCGTGAAGGCGTCAACCTCGAACATGCCGAGGTTGCTGATGGTGAACGTCGCGCCCGCGATATCGGCCGGCTGCAGCTTTCCTGCCCGTGCGCGCTCCACGAGATCGCGGCGGCGGACCGCAATGTCGGCAACCGGCGCGCGATCGGCCCGCGGAATGACGGCCGTGACGACGGCGTTGTCGACGGCCAGGGCCAGTGCGACGTTCACGTCCTCATGCGAGACGATCCCGTCGGCCGTCCAGCTCGCGTTGAGCCGCGGGTGTTTCGTGAGCGTGCGTGCCACGATCGCGACGAGGAGGTCCGTGTGCGTGACCTTCACGCCATGGGATCGATCGGCGAGCGGCAGCATCGCCTCGCGCGCCGCGCTCAGGGCGCCTGCATCGATGTCGCGCGTGACGAAAAAATGCGGAACCGTCGTCCAGCCGTGCGTCGTGCGCTCGGCCATGAGCCGGCCGATGGTCGTGAGCGGCTCGGGCCGGCTAAAGGCGGCCCCCACGTTTGATTCAGGTGTAGGGGCCGGCTTCAGCCGGCCCGCAGGAGATCCTTCAGTCGTGGGGGCCGGCTTCCCGCCTCCGCCGGAGGCTTCGGCGAGGCTCGCCGAAGCGCGCTCCGCGCGCGAAGGCGGCAGCCGGGCCGCCGCTGCAAGAATGTCGTCGGCAAGAACCTCTCCGCCAGGTCCCGATCCTGTGACCTGCGTGATATCGACACCACGCTCCTGGGCGAGGCGACGCGCCTTCGGAGAGATGCGCGCTGGTCGCGTCGCCACCTCAGGCGACGCGGTCGCGGGCGGCGTTTCTCCCGGCTGCACGAGCCAGGCGATCGTGCGCCCGACCGGCACCACGTCCCCCGGTCGGGCGGTGACACCGGCGAGAATGCCGTCGCCGGCCGCTTCGACGTCGACGACGGCCTTGTCGGTTTCCACCTCGAGCAGGATCTCGCCCTTGCGGACCGGCTCGCCTTCCTGCTTCAGCCACGAGACGAGCTTGCCGGTTTCCTGCGCCATCTCGAGCGCAGGCATCACCACGCTGACGGCCATCAGCGTCCGGCGCCGACTCTGTCCGGGGTGGCTCCGGCGCGCGCGGCAGCGGCAATCATCTCGACCACCTGCGGGTTGGGCGGGGCTTCCGTCTCGCGCAGCGTCGGCAGCGTGCCGCTCACGGTCACAAAGGGCGCCCCCGCCACGAGCAGCTCCTCGGCCGGGAACCGCGTGATCACCTCGTGGCCGGTCGGGGTGACGACGATCTCCTCTTCGATGCGGGCGGCACTCCATCCATCAGTGGACGGCCAGAACGTTTCGAGCGCGAAGACCATCCCCGGCTTGATCTCGTGCGGATGGTCGAGCGAGACGAGCCGGCTGATCATCGGCCGCTCCCAGATTGCCAGACCGATGCCGTGCCCCATCTGCAACGCAAAGGCGGCCTCTTCGCTCGGGAATCCGAACTCCTGCGCGCGCGGCCACACCGACGCGACCTCCGACGTCATACGGCCCGGCCGAATCAGCTCGATCGACGCGTCCAGATAGTCACGGCATCGCTTGTAGGCATCGACCATCGCGCGCGACGCCGAGCCGACCGCGAAGGTCCGGTAGTAGCAGGTGCGATAGCCCATGTACGAGTGCAGGATGTCGTAGTACACGGGGTCGCCTGGCCTCAGCACGCGGTCGGAAAAGACGTGCGGATGCGGACTGCAGCGTTCCCCCGAAATCGCGTTGACCGCTTCCACGTACTCCGAGCCGAGCTCGTACAGCCGCTGCGACACGAGGCCGACGGCGTCGTTCTCGCGCATGCCGGGCTTCATCGCCTTGTAGAGATCGTAATAGGCGGCGTCGACCATCATCGCCGACATGTTGAGCAGCGTGATCTCGTCCGCGGTCTTGATCTCGCGCGCCATCGACATCAGCTCCTGGCCGTCGACGACATTGATGCCTTCGCGCTGGAGCGCGAACATCACCGGCGGCTCGACCACGTCGACGCCAACCGGTTCCTCGAGCAGCCCGCGCTGCTCCAGCTCGATCCGGATCTTCTTGGCGACGTCCGCCTCGCGTCCCATCTCCGGCGTCATGGCGCCGCGCATCGACGGAATACCCGGCCGCGAGCGCTCGCCGAGCCACGGGCAGTTGAGCTGATGGTGGCGCGCAGCCGACCCGAAGTCCCAGAGAATCGGTTCGTCGCTCTGCGGCAGCAGCGTGAAGCGGCTGATCTTGTCCTGCGCCCAGGTGCCGATGTGCGTGGCCGTGATGTACCGCACGTTGTTCATGTCGAAGCAGAGCAACGCGCCGAGCTCGGATTTGGCCAGCAGGTTCTTGATGCGCGCGAGCCGTTCGCGTCGCAGCCGGTCGAAGTCGACCCGGTTCTCCCAGTCCACCGCCATCGTGCCGAACGTTTTCAATGCCACGTGGAATCTCCTTGCCACCCGATGCCCGGAGCCTGCAGACGGTCACTTGTTGCACATCTGGCGCGCCATCGCGACGAGGTCGCGTTCGGTCGGGACGGTCGCATCCTCGAGCGGCGGCGAGAACGGCACCGGCACGTGCCTGGCGCCGAGCCGCCGGACCGGACCGTCGAGGTCGTAGAACGCGCCTTCCGCGATGACCGACGCGATCTCTCCCGTGATGCCGTACCGGTAGTATCCCTCGTCCACGACGATGCAGCGGGACGTCTTGCGCACCGAGTCGATGAGCGTCTGCTCGTCGAGCGGCCAGGTCGTGCGGGGATCGACCACCTCGGCACTGATGCCGATCTCCTCGAGCATGGCTGCGGCGCCGAGCGCCACCTGGACCATGCTGCTCGTCGCCACGAGCGAGATGTCGCGCCCTTCGCGCTTGATCTCCGCCACGCCCAGCGGAACCACGTAGTCTTCCTCCGGCACGGGCCCCTTGACCTTGGCGTACGAGATCTTGTCTTCGAAGATGACCACCGGATTGTCATCGCGAATCGCCGCCTTGAGCAGTCCCTTCGCGTCGTACGGTGTCGATGGAATGGCCACCTTCAGACCGGGCACGTGGCTTGGCCACGCGTGCAGCGATTGCGAGTGCTGCGCGGCCGACCGCCGGGTGGCGCCCATCGTGGCGCGAATCACCATCGGCACCTTCCACTTGCCGCCTGACATGTAATGGATCTTGGCGGCCTGGTTCACCACCTGGTCCATCACCAGCGCCAGGAAGTCGCCGAACATGATGTCGACGACGGGCCGCAGGCCGGCCATGGCGGCGCCGACCGCCAGACCAGTGAACCCGGCCTCTGAAATCGGCGTGTCGACGACCCGGTCCTTGCCGAACTCGTCCACCAGGCCCTTCAGGACCTTGAAGGGCGTGCCGGCCTCGGCGACATCCTCGCCGAGCAGGACCACCCGTGGGTCGCGCCGCATCTCTTCCGCCAGCGCCTCGCGGACCGCTTCGCCGAAGGTAAGCTCCCGGACGCGGGATCCGGAAGGTCCCGCCATCGCTGCGGTGGCTGCGGTCTCAGGCATAGATATCCTCATCGACTCGCCCTGGATCGGGATAGGGGGCGTTCTGGGCGAACTCGACGGCGGCATCCATCCCGGCGGCCACGTCGCTCTGGATGCGATCCAGCACGCCCTGGTCCGCCAGACCTTCCGACACGAGCCATGCCGCGTGCAACGCCACGGGGTCGCGCTCAGCCATCCAGCGCTGCTCTTCCTGTTTGGGCCGGTAGTATTCACGCGCGATGTCGCCGACATGGTGGCCGCGATACCGGTAGGTGTGCAGCAGCAGGAACCCGGGGCCGTCGCCGCGGCGCGCGCGCGCCACCATGCTCGCCGCCGCGGCGTGCACCGCCCGAACGTCCTGACCGTCGACCGCTTCGGCCGCCAGGCCAAACGCCGCCGGCCGCGCCAGCATGTCGCCGGCGGTCGTCTCCGAGCAATGCGTGTACTCGTTGTACAAATTGTTCTCGCAGGCGTAGATCACCGGCAGCTTCCAGAGCTGTGCCAGGTTCATCGATTCGTAGAGCACGCCCTGCCCCAGCGCGCCCTCGCCGAAGAAGCAGACCGCCACACGACCCTGCCCGAGGGCCTTGGAGGCGTACGCGGCGCCGGTCGCCAGGGCGGCGCCGCCGCCGACAATCGCATTGGCGCCGAGGTTTCCGGTCGCCGGATCCGCGATGTGCATCGAGCCGCCCTTGCCCTTGCAGTAGCCGGCCTCCCTGCCCAGCAACTCCGCGAACATCAGGTGCGGGGCGGCGCCCTTGGCCAGGCAATGTCCGTGGCCGCGGTGCGTGCTGGTGATGTAGTCGTCCTCGCGAAGCGCCTCGCAGATGCCGACGGCGACCGCTTCCTCGCCGACATACAGATGCGCGAGACCAGGCATCAGGGCGCGTGTGTAGAGATCGTTGACCCGCTCCTCGAACAGGCGGATGGCGATCATCTGGCGATACATGCGCAGCAGCTTTGCCGGTTCGACGCCGGCCGCGGCGGGGTTGGTCACAGTGGTCATCGTTGTAGGGCCGACCTCCAGGTCGGCCTGCGTCGGTAAGTATCCTCCATGCTGCACCTGCAGAGAAGGGCGACACCGCACAACGACGGCATCCAGACGACTGGAGAGCGCGCCGGGACCGCCGGGGCCCGACCTGCCTTCCGCAACACCGCTTCACGTGATAGTGTCATCGAGCCGCTCACGCGGGCAGGTGATGGCCGAAATTCCCGGCGGCCACGATCGGCGCTCGCAGTGCCGGGAACAGAGGCATCCTGGCACGTCGTTGTCTGTCGGTGACTCACCATGACTTCTCCTCAGGCACCAGCCACGTGGTTGTTTCGCAGGGAGGACGAGACGATCTGGATCGTTCGGCCGGAGGCTTACCTCCTCCTCATGTTCGGACCGGGATCTGTCCGCAAGCAGTACAGGTTTGGGGGCGAGGACGAGATGCAATCGTTTCAGGTCGCGCTGGCCGAGAATCTGACGTCGACCGGCTGGGTCCTGTGGGGCGTCGATCGTGACCGGAGACGCGGAGAGCGACGTCGGACGCCCCGGGCCACGCCCGACCGACGCGTCTTATCGCAGGCCGACGAAACCACGGTCGAAAGCCAACGTGTGCAGCTGTGACCCGCTCGCCGCAGGGCCTGAAGGCCGGCCTCTTCGAATAGCGGAGGGCGCGAATCGAATCAGAAAGCCACTGGAGTCCGGGCTGCCGTCACGCAGGAGGTAGATATGAAAACCCTGGGCCTGGCGCTCGTCTTGTCCGTGCTGGCTACGCCGCTTGAAGCGCAGTGGCTGAAGCATCCCACGCCCGGTATTCCACGCACTCCCGACGGCAAACCGGACCTGACCGCCGCGACGCCACGTACGCCCGACGGCAAAGTGGACCTGTCCGGCTTGTGGCAGAGGATTTCCCCCACGTATCGCCGTAACATCGCAGTGGACCTCAAACCCGACGAGATCCAGCCTTGGGCGCGAACGCTCGTCCAGGAGCGCATGGAGGACCTGGGGAAAGGTCACATGGCGGTCCAGTGCCTGCCGTGGGGTCCGGGCTACAACACCAGCGAGCGCCTGTTCAAGGTCATTCAGACTCCTGGCCTGATCGTCATGCTGGACGAGGGTCTCACCTATCGTCAGATTTTCATGGACGGACGCGCACTGGAGACAGGCCCGAATCCGAGTTGGATGGGCTATTCGGTCGGGCGCTGGGAAGGCGACACCCTCGTCGTCGAGGGCTTCGGTTTCAATGACCAGACCTGGCTGGATCAGGCCGGCCATCCCCACACGGAAGCGCTGCGAGTGACCGAGCGCTACCGTCGCCGGGATTTTGGTCACATGGACGTTGAAGTGACGTTCACCGACCCCGCAGTGTACGCACGGCCGTTGACGGTCAAGCTTCGTGCGGAGTTGCGCCCGGATACGGAATTACTCGAATCCGTGTGCGCCGAGGGCGGCGACAAGAACCTCGAGCACTGGGTTGGCAAGGCCTCCGATGAGAAGAAGACCGAAATACAAGTCGCTCCCGAAGTCCTGGCCAAATATGCTGGTACGTACGTGGAACAGGATCTCTGGGGACCTGGACCCCACCCCAGAATCATCCAGGTCACCGTCTCCGGCCAGGCGCTGTTCGCCGAACTGAGCAACAGGGGAAAAGTACAGCTCTCACCGCAGTCGGAAAGCAGCTTTACCGGATTCTTCGGATGGGGCATCAGGTTCGTCACGGACAGCCAGGGCGTGACGACGCATCTCCTCGAGATGCACATATCAGGCAACTACAGATACTCGAAGAAATAGTCACGACGAAGGGTCATGGCCGCAACGGCGAGACAGCGCCTGCATCCTCGTGACGTCTCCGTCTGGCAACGAGGATCCACTGCCGCGCCGTAGAACCGATGCTGACGACAACCAGCAGCGCGAATGCGAGCAGACCGATAGTGACCAGCGTATTGAAGAATGCGAGCGCGGCACCGGCCGCCCGGTCGTCGGCCACGGAGAAGTACTCGGGCGCGCGCAGTGCCCGATAGAGCACCACGCCGATGCCGAGATCGAGCAACACGACGGCGGCTTCGTACAACCGAACCCAGTGCGGCCGCAGAATCGCCACGCCACTCACGATGATGTTCGCGACCATCAGGCTGACAATCCATGGCGTGAGTGTGTCCCAGATCGGCGCCGGCGCCAGAGGGAGATTACTCAACATCAGCCATTGATTGATCGGCAGCACGTCGATCCACCAGAGCAGCCAGAACATCGTCGTGAGCAGCGCCGTGACTGTCTCGGCACGCGGTATCGAGATCCGTGGTTCTGCACCGTGGAGCAGGTCACGCGGATCCCAGCGCTGCGCCCAGTCAGCGTGAGCGTTCATCCGTTCGAGGCGCGCGAAGATCAGCGTCACGATCATGAGAGTCCCGAGCGTGATGAATACGCCCGTCCACACCGCGCCCGCCATCGTGGCCGCCGGATTCTCCGCGGTGAAGGCCGCCACGACCAGGGCAACCGCCACCAGGGAACCGAGAATCCAGAGCACCACCCTCACGACGGCCCTGTAGTACGGATAGACGGCTGGTCCGATCAGATGGTCCCGCGCGCCGTAGCGGGCGGCGACCACCTCCGGCGCGCCGTATCGCTTCAGCATCCCCGCCACCTCGTCCTCGGTCAGCCGGGCGCCGCGCTCGACTTCCGTGGCCTCGATCTGCGACAGCAGCGTTTCGCGCAGCTCGGCCGCGATGTCGTCGCGCTCTCCACGCGGAAGACGGTCCCTGACGGCCTGGACGTAACGGTCGACAAGCAACATCGCGCTGCCTTTCTATGCCGCTGAACGCGCGCCGGCGATGCGGCTGACCGCGGCGTTGATCTGGTGCCATTCGACCAGCAGCTCCTTGAGCACGTGTCTGCCCTCCGGCGACAAGCGGTAGAAGCGCTTGTTGCGCCTGTCCTCCTCCCGCCACTCGCTCACGAGCAGCCCCTGGCTCTCGAGGCGGCGCAGCAGCGG
>DATDHP010000532.1:0-6920 GCA_036521515.1 Vicinamibacterales bacterium | reverse complement strand
TCTCGCTTCTCGGTTCGTGTTCAGGTTCGCGGTTCAGTTCTGGGTTCTTGGCTCGTGTTCAGGTTCGGCGGGCGATTCGATGGGCCATTGCCAAAGCGGTGCGAATCTCGCACCCCGAACGTCGAACCCGAACTTCGAAGTTCGAACTTCGAACCGAACCGTGAAGGTGAACACGAACGGAGAAGCGAGAAGCCAGAAGTGTGAATGGCAAGCCGCTACGCGGCTTGCCTGACGTCCTTTTCGATCTGACCGTCCCGGAGATGAATCGCACGGTGGGCAAAGGCGGCGACATCCGCTTCGTGCGTGACGAGCACGATCGTGTTGCCGGCACGGTGCAGGCGGGCAAAGAGCGCCATGATCTCGGCGCCCGTCTTGGAATCGAGGTTGCCGGTCGGCTCGTCGGCCAGCAGGATCGACGGGTTGTTGACGAGGGCGCGGGCGATTGCCACGCGCTGGCGCTGACCACCCGACAGCTCGTTGGGCCGGTGTGTCATCCGCTGCGTCAACTCCACCTTCTCGAGCGCCGCCTTGGCGCGATCCTGACGGTCCCGGGCCGCCACTCCCGCATACACGAGCGGGAGCTCCACATTGTGAAGCGCCGTGGCACGCGGCAGCAGGTTGAATGTCTGGAACACGAACCCGATCTCTTCGTTCCTGATGCGCGCCAGTTCGTTGTCGTTCATCTGGCCGACCTGCTTCCCGTTCAGGAGATAGCTGCCCCGTGTCGGCGTATCGAGACAGCCAATCAGGTTCATCAGCGTGGATTTGCCCGACCCTGACGGCCCCATGATCGCCACGTACTCGCCGCGCTCGATCTCCACCGACACACCGCGTAAGGCATGGATCTCCTCGTCGCCCATGACGTAGGTCTTCCAGAGATCACGAGTATCTATCAGAGCCATGTGGGACGTACCTGTAAGTCTACGCTGAGGGCAGCGGGTTGGTTCCCTCCATGTGGCTTCCGCCTTCAGGCGGAAGATCCAGTCGCGCTGTTCCTTCCGGCTCAAGCCGGAAGCCACATCTATGCGGATTTCAGACGAGACAGCAGCGATTTCACCACGTCAGGCGCGTCATTCGGCACGTGGGCGTTGACTAATGGTCTTCCTGGTACTGGTCCTTTAGCTTCGCCACGACCGCAGGGTCGGCAAGCGTCGTCGTATCGCCCAGCGTCTTGCCTTCGGCGATATCGCGCAACAGCCGGCGCATGATCTTGCCGGAGCGCGTCTTCGGCAGGTCGGCGGCGAAGATCACGTCGTCGGGGCGCGCAATGGCGCCGATCTTGCGAACGACGTGGTCCTTGAGCTCGATCGCCAGCGCTTCAGTGGCAAGCGCGCCTTCCTTCAACGTGACGAACGCGGCGACCGCCTGCCCCTTGATTTCGTGCGGCCGCCCGACGACCGCCGCTTCCGCCACGCGCGGGTGATCCACGAGGGCGCTCTCGACTTCCATGGTCCCGATACGGTGCCCGGCCACGTTCAGCACGTCGTCCACGCGGCCCAGCAGCCAGAAGTAGCCATCCTTGTCGCGCTTTGCGCCGTCGCCGGTGAAATAGATGTCCGGCGTCCACCGGCTCCAGTACTGCTTCACGTAGCGCTCGGCATCGCCATAAATGCCGCGCAGCATGGCCGGCCACGGGCGCGTCAGCGCAAGGAGCCCGCCGCCGGCGCCCTCGATCGTCTCCCCCTTGTCTGTCTTGATCTCCGGTTCGATGCCGGGGAATGGCCGAGTAGCCGAGCCCGGCCTCGTCGCCGTGATGCCCGGCAGCGGCGTGATCATGATCGCGCCGGTCTCGGTCTGCCACCACGTGTCCACGACCGGGCACCGCTCTCCGCCGATGAAGCGGTAGTACCAGATCCACGCTTCCGGATTGATTGGCTCGCCCACTGACCCGAGCAGCCTGAGGCTCGAGAGGTTGCGCTTCTGGGGCCACTCGCTGCCCCACCGCATGAACGCGCGGATGGCGGTCGGCGCCGTGTAGAACACGGTCACACCGTATCGCGCGACGATCTCCCAGAAGCGGTCTTTCTGCGGCCAGTCGGGGGCGCCTTCATACATGACGACCGTCGCGCCGTTCTGAAGCGGGCCGTACACGACGTAGCTGTGGCCAGTCACCCAGCCGATGTCGGCCGTACACCAGAAGACATCTTCCTCCTTGAGATCGAAGACCCACTTCGTCGTCGCATACGTGCCGACGAGATACCCGCCGGTAGTGTGGATGATGCCCTTGGGTTTCCCCGTCGTCCCCGAGGTGTAGAGGATGTAGAGCATGTCCTCCGCATCCATTTTTTCCGGCTCGGACTCGTATGGGGCTTCCTGCATCAGGCGGTGGTACCAGTGGTCCCGTCCTTCCTTCATGTGCACCTGCAGGGTCGAGCCCTGCAAGCGCTGGACGATCACCACGTGCTGGATCGACGGCGTGTCGTTCAAGGCTTCATCCGCCATCTGTTTCAGCGGGACGATGCCGCCGCGGCGCCAGCCGCCGTCCGCGGTGACGAGGAGCTTCGCCTGCGCGTCGTTGATGCGATCGCGGAGCGACTCGGAGCTGAAGCCTCCGAACACGACGGAGTGCACCGCGCCGATACGGGCGCATGCGAGCATCGCGATCGCCAGCTCGGGGATGAGCGGCAGGTAGAGGGCGACCCGATCGCCGCGCTTCACGCCGAGCGCCCGCAGGACGTTGGCGAACTGGCTGACCTGGCGATAGAGGTCAAAGTAGGTCAGCGTTCGGCGATCGCCGGGCTCGCCCTCCCAGATGATCGCCGCCTTGTTGCGGCGCGGCCCGCGCACGTGGCGGTCGACGCAATTGACGCTCGCGTTGAGCGTGCCGCCAACGAACCACTTCGCGTGCGGCGGCTTCCAGTCGAGCACCTGGGTCCACGGCGTGAACCACTCGAGCTCGCGCGCAAACGCTGCCCAGAAGCCCTCGGGGTCGCGCTCCGCCCGCGCGTAGACCTCGGGATCGCTGACGTTCGCCTGCTTCCGGAACTCGTCCGGCGGCGGGAATGTACGGTCTTCCTGGAGCAGGTCGGCGATCTCGGCGGGCACTTGGCGGTCGGCCATAGAAGGACAGGATATAGCAGGCGGCTGGCAGCCGGCAGCAGGTCGGAGTTGCCCGCTGCCGGGTGCCGGCTACGTTGGCGGCAGCGGCGGCGGCGCCATCGGGTCGCCGCCCAATGCGGGCGGAACGTCCCGGCGGAAGAACGTCGCGCCGAGCAGGCCGCCCAGGGCAGCGAAGATGGCGCCGCACAACTGAAACGCGAAACCCGCGACAAAGCGCAGCGGCGAGTCGGCGCGGCCGGCGACCATCTCCACCCACGCGCGCGCGTTCGGCGGCATGTCCTGGGCGTTGCGGAGCATCTCCGCGATCATCCGCTCCTGGAGCGGCGCGATGACAACGTCGAGCGCCAGCGCAGCGACAAGCCAGACGAATGCGCCGACGATGCCGGCCATCAGCCCCAGGAACGCACCCCGTCCCGGGGTAAGCGGCCGGGTGGTGTCCTGGTACGCGAGGCGCGCGGTGAGAAGCCCGCCGCACACAATCCAGAGACAGCAGCAGTTGGCGACGCTGATGAGGGGCAGCGCGGAGAGCACGCCGATGAAGAGACCGCCGAGGAGAACGGGTTGGGTCACGTTGAAGCCGGCAGCAGGCAGCCGGCTAATCGTAGTACTCCCGTCCGAGGTGCGTAATGAGCTCCTCGCCCATCATGTAGCGGAGCGTGTTCTTCAGCTTCATCAGCTGGATGAACAGGTCGTGCTCCGGGTACACCTCCGGCGCGTGCATCGGGGCCTTGAAGTAGAACGACAACCACTCCTGGATCCCCGACATCCTGGCGCGCTTGGCCAGATCCAGGAACAGCGCTGAATCGAGCACGATTGGCGCCGCGAGGATGCTGTCGCGGCAGAGAAAGTTGATCTTGAGCTGCATCGGATACCCGAGCCAGCCCACGATGTCGATGTTGTCCCAGCCTTCCTTGTTGTCACCGCGCGGCGGGTAGTAGTTGATGCGGACGACGTGACAGAGGTCCTTGTACAAGTCAGGGTAGAGGTGCGGCTGGAAGATGTACTCGAGCGCTGACTTCTTGCTCTCCTCCTTCGTCTTGAACGATTCAGGATCGTCGAGGACCTCGCCGTCGCGGTTGCCGAGAATGTTGGTCGAATACCAGCCCTTCACGCCGATGAGCCGCGCCTTGAGACCCGGGGCAATGATGGTCTTGATCAGCGTCTGGCCCGTCTTCATGTCGTTGCCGGCAAGTGGCGCCCGCGTGCGGCTGGCCAGCTCCAGCATCGCGGGAACATCGGCCGTCAGATTCGGCGCGGCATTCGCAAACGGGATCCCCTCGCGCAGCGCCGCATAGGCGTAGACCATGCTCGAGGGAATCGCCTCGTCACTCTGCTCGAGGCCCTTCTCGAAGGACGCAACGGAGCCGTGCACCGGAGCCTGCTTCATGAAGACCTCGGTGCTCCCGGTCCAGACCATGACCATCCGATCGCAGCCGTGCCTCTCCTGGAAACCGCGGATATCGGCGACGAGCTGCTCGGCCAGTTCCCGCTTGTTCTTTCCCTTCTTGACGTTCGGGCCGTCGAGCCGCTTGACGTAGCGCTGATCGAACACCGCCGGCATCGGCCTGATCGACTCGAGCTCGCAGCGCACCTGGTTGAGTTGCCCGAGCTCGAGCACGCCAGCGGTGCGGGCGGCAGCATAACAGTCCTCTTCGAAGATGTCCCAGCCGCCAAACGCGATGTCGTCGAGCTCCGCGAGCGGGACAAAGTCGTTGATCTTCGGCGTGCGCAAGTCGGAGCGCTTCCCGAGGCGGATCGTGCCCATCTGGGTGAGCGAACCGATGGGAGGCGCAAGACCTTTGCGGATGGCAGCCACGCCGGCGATGGTCGTCGTCGCCACCGCGCCAAGCCCCACGAGCAGCACGCCCAGCTTGCCGCGTGCAGGGGCAATTTCAAGTGGTGGAGCCACGAGGGGCCACTATATCATGCTGAAAACGCATGCTTTTCCTGCGGAAAGCCAGGCTGGACACCGAGCCGCTCCCAATCAAGATGAGCGGCGTCCGCATGGGCGAGCGGCTCCTGCAGATCGGGGTGGACGATCCGAAGTTGCTCGCGTCGATGGCGCTCAAGACCGGCCTGAGCGGCTCGACATCGGTGGCGGTGACCGATGAGGCGTCAGCCGCGCGCGCCCGCGCCGGTGCGGCGGGCGCCGGAGCATTGATCGATCTCCACGTCACGAACCTCGACCCGCTGCCGTTCGACAACGACGCGTTCGACGTGGTCGTTGTGAACGGCAGAAACGGGTGGCTCGCCGCGCTCAACGACGAAGGGCGCACGATTCGAGCGCTGCGCGAGACACGTCGCGTGCTCCGGCACGGTGGGCGCATCATCGTGATCGAGGCAGGGCCGAAGGGCGGATTCGCGGGCGTGCTCAGTCCGTATCGTCCAGATCCCGGGTACGCGGCGACGGGCGGCACCACGGCGGCGCTTCAGGCGGCCGGCTTCAAGCCGGTACGGCTGCTTTGGGACCGGGAAGGGTATCGCTTCACCGAAGGCCTCAAGTCGTAGCCGGCAGGCTTCGTAGAAGCGGGCCTTCAGGTCCGCCCGCTGCCCGCTGCCCGCTGAATGGGACAGCGCGATCGTCCCGCAAACGCAACACCCTTCCCCACTTACGAGAAATCGGCCCACAATCAGGGCATGTCAGGCGGGCAAGGCTTTTGCCTGAACACCCGGACACACAGCAATGTCCCGTGACTTTCTCACCGAAGTCTTCACGGCTGACGAGCTGGCCCGCGCTGCCCTCGTCGAGCCCCGACTGGTTCACGACCTTCTGGCGGCCGGAGAGCTGCGCTTCATTCCGGGGACGCACTACGTCACAGCCGCCGATGCCGTTCGAGTGGGGCACGACCTTCGGGTCCGAGCGGCAATTGCTGCCGCTGCCGCGCGGCCGAACGACCTGTTCGATGAGTCCGCGAGGCCCACACTCGGGAAGCGCCGGCCTGGTCTGCCCGCGTTCGCATCGAGCTTCGTTCATGTGGCCATCCTGGTCACGCTGCTTTTCTTGACCGCCGGCGCACCCGAGAGCGTCGTCGTCGAGGAACCACGTGAACAACCGCGCCTCGTGTTCGTCATGTCACCGGGCCCGGGCGGGGGCGGCGGGGGCGGCGGACTTCGCAATCCGTTGCCGGCACCCAAGGTTCAGCGGCGCGGCCCTGAGCGGCCACGCCTCTCCGTACCCGCCGTGACTCCGAAGCCGGTTGTGACGACGGCTCGGCGCGAGGAGCCGCCGAAGGAGCTCACACCGGTGATACCTCCCGTGGTGCCGTCGCCTCCCGTCGTGGAACGAGAGCCGGAACCGCTGCCTTCGCGTGTCCTGGTCGCACCGGTGGTGAGCGCGGCCGTCGATACGCGCGACCGCGAGGGCACGATCGAGAACGCGCGGAGCGAGGCAGAGAGCCAGGGCCGAGGCGCCGGCGGCGGTGCGGGAACGGGACAGGGCACCGGCAGCGGAGAAGGGTTGGGCTCCGGCATCGGCGATGGCGCGGGCGGCGGCACCGGAGGCGGACCGTACCGTCCAGGTAGCGGGATCGAACCGCCGCGGCTGCTGAAGGAGGTCAAGGCCGACTACACCGAGGAGGCGCGGCGGCGCGGTCTGCAAGGAAACGTCGTGCTCGAGATCGTCGTGCGCCGCGACGGGTCAGTCGGCGAGGTGACGCTGCTGCAGGGTCTCGGCAGTGGCCTCGATCAGCGCGCCATTGCCGCGGTTCGCCAATGGCGGTTCGATCCGGCTCGTCGGCGTGGCACGGCCGTGGACGTGATCGTCGAGGTGGCCGTCGAGTTCACCCTGAGGTAACTGGGCATTCGTGATTCGTGATTCGTGATTCGGCAATCACGAATCAATCACGAATCACGAATCACGA
>DATDHP010000531.1:0-2123 GCA_036521515.1 Vicinamibacterales bacterium | reverse complement strand
TGCCAGTTTCCCTCCGTGTCTCCGTGACTCCGTGGCCCGTGGGAGCAACCGGTGCGGCCGCGCGTGCCGGGTGCGCCGCCACGATCGCCAGACCGATCCCGCTCCAGAACAGGTTTCGAATCTTCCTCACGACGGCGAGCGCGACGCCCGCCGCCGGATCGATCGCCAGGACCGCCGCCAGCGCGCCCGAGAGCGCTTCGTCCACGCCGATCCGAAACGGCACGAACTTGAACGCGACGGTCACGATCCGGTTCAGCGCCTCGAAGACGACGGCCTGCGTGAACATCACCACCCGATCCCCCAGCAGCCACTGGAGCGTGATGAACGTCTCGAGGACCGCGAGCGCATGGAAGCACAGGTCGAGCGCGAAGACCCGCCGGAGCCGGGCGCCATAGTCACCCGAAAAGCCCAGGATCGCGACGCGCACGCCGGCGAGCCGCTGGCGCCACGGGGGCCGCTCGCCGCGCCCGTGGTCCCACGTTCCGCGCAGGAGGCGCGCCACCACGAACGAACCGACGACGAGCGCGCAGATCGCGCCGATCCCGGCCAGGAACCAGGGCCGAGGAAGCGGCACCGTGGCCAGCAGCACGGCGATGCCCATGCCGACCATCGCAATGACCGACGCGCCATAGACGAGGTTTTCGACGGCGAGCGAGGACACCGATTCGCGCGTGGCCAGGTGATGCCGCGTGAGAAACACCTTGGCAGGCTCGCTGGCCAGCAGGCCGAGCGGCGTCACGTTGCCGACGGCGTCGCCCGCGAGGAACGCCGTGAATGCCTGCCGGCGGGTCAGCCGCGTCGAGGGTGGCACGCAGAGGCGCCAGCATTCCGCGCGCACCATGAAGCGCAGTCCCGCGAGCGCGAGGATCGCGAGGAACCCCCAACCGACGCCGCGAATGCCGTCGACGATTTCGGCGGTCCCCGCCCGGTCCACGGCGTAGGCGAAGAGGATCGCACCGACGACCCCTCCAAGCAGCGTGACGAGACGGGAAAACCGGGGGCTCATGGAAGGGTCGGGCTCCGGACTCCGGGCTCTGGGCAGTGATGCACGCCCGAAGCCTGGAGCCCGTCGCCCGAAGCCCGCGGCACGCTACGCGCCGAAGGGCTGGATGAAGAACAGGATCAGCGAGATCAGCAGCACGTAGATGGTCAGCGACTCAATCAGGACGAGACCGAGAATCAGCGTGCCGCGGATTTCACCCGCTGCACTCGGATTGCGGGCGAGAGCCTCCGTGGCCTTCCCGACGCTCATGCCCTGGCCGATCCCGCAGAGCCCGGCGGCGATGCCGAGCGCAAAACCGGCTGTGATGATCGACCACTGCGCGACCACGCCGGTCGTGGCGGCGCCTGCCGGTTCCTGTGCGTACGCCGGACCGACCCAGCCCAGGACCAGGAAGAGGAAGAAGGTTGTCAGAACAGCGCGTGTGCTCACGTCGAAAGCCTCCAGATCAAGGCGCACGATCCAAGGCGCAAGTCACAATTCAACGGGTCCTTGTGCCTTGAGCCTGTGCGTTGTGCCTTGGTTTCCCTAGGGGCGAGTGCGCGGCGATCGAACTGCCTCGAGTGCGGCGGCGGCCACGAGCGACGATGCCCCCAGCAGCATCCAGATAGGTTGCGCGCGCAAACGCACCATCATAACGTAGGCAATTACGCCCAGTATAGCGAATCTCGTGATGAATTTCACAAGGCGCCAAACGACCGCGGCAGAAGTGGTTGCGCGTGCGGCAGAGGCGCCCGGTGCCGCGACGCTCGTCACCATCGCATCGACGCCGGCGCGGATCGCGGTGTAACTCATCGCCACGATCGCGGTGCCCGCGACGACGCCGAGCACGGCACTGATTCCGCCTCCGCTCACCGCGGCGATGACGATGGTGATGGCTGAGACCCAGAGCGCCCGCCGTTCGATGCGGCGAAGGCGCGGGTCAGTCTCGACCGTCATCTCCCGAGGTTCGCGTGCCGAAGGCGCCGGCGGCACGGAACACGTTGAGGCCGCCGGCCACCAGGCCGAGGAAGAAAAAGATGAACGTGAACCACGGCGCCGAACCGAGCCAGCCGTCGAGCGTGGAGCCGAACCACCAGCCGAGGACAACGGCGATCACAAAGGCGACGCCGACCGAGCCAAA
>DATDHP010000530.1:0-10753 GCA_036521515.1 Vicinamibacterales bacterium | reverse complement strand
CGCGGGAGGAGCACGAACAGATCTGGGAGCACGTGAAGACGCTGCGCCGCCGCGTCGCCGCGCTGAACTAGTCTCGACCGACAGCGCCCGTGATCAAGGAGCCTGCGTCCCGCCGGTCTGCGTTCTGTCGACGCGCGTCATGCTCCACAGCGTAATGGACTGCGTGGAGAGCTGCGCGGCAAGGGCGAGGAGGAGCGCGACAGTGAGTCCGAACGGCTCGAGCGCCAGCGCCAGCACGAGGCAGAACAGCCCAAAACTGACCAGCGCCGGCAGGAAGCCACGAAAGTAGACGACAACCGAGTCGACGCCGCGCTGCGCGTGCGTGAACGCGGCAATGATCGCCGTGGCGACCGGGAAAGGCGCAAGAAGGCCGCTCCATTCCGGCCCGAGCCGATCGGCCGCGCCGGTGAGCACGACGACCAGCGCGGCGGCCGCGGTCATCCGCAGGGGGAGATCCCACTTCGAATGCGGCGGTCCAGGCGCAATCGAAAGAGGCATCGGCAGCACACGATAGCCGATCGTGCAGGCCGCGGCGAGCAGCACCCAGGTGGCGACAACGTCCGCCTGGATCTCTTTGAAGAGCAGGAGAGCGAGAAGAAACGAACTCCAGCCGGCGAGCAGGCTGACCGGCCAGCGCGCTCGCTTGCCGCTGTACGCGTAGGCCACGCAGAAGCAGGGAATGGCGACCAGACCGACGAGCGTCCCATAGGATGCGCGTGCGGCGAAACGCGGGCCCTGTTCGAACGCGTAGAAGCAAAGCGTCGGCCCGGCCACGGTTGGAAGGCCGGTGAGCCAACCACCGACACGAGGTCCCCAGCGCCGCGCCCCGAGCGTGACGATCGCGATGAGAACCGGCGCAAGGAAAAGCTTGAGAAGAAGGAGCGCCAGGGGATCAGCTCGATGCCAGGGATCAGGCCGCTGCTCGTCCGTGGCGCTTCTTTACGGCGTACTCGAGCGACACGATGCCCGACTTCTCGTACACGCGCTGGTGCTCGAGCGTCAGCAGCGCCTTGTTGGCCGGCGCGGGAAGGAACGGAATGCCGCCGCCGAGGAGTACGGGAACGACGGCGACGTCGACGCCGTCAACGAGGCCCATGTCGAGGAGGCTCTGGAACAGGCCGCCGCCACCGAACAGCCAGATGTCCTTGCCCGGCTTGGCCTTCAAGGCGGCGATCGCGTCGGCGACGTTGTCGTTGATCACCGTGACGTTCGGATAATCGCGCGCCCGCAGCGTTCGCGACACCACGACTTTCTGCAAACCGGAACCGGGATGCGCGCCGCCCTCGTAGCTGTGGGCCTGATTCACCACCTCGAATGTTTTCCGGCCCATCACGAGCGTGTCGATGCGGCTCCAGATCTCATTGAAGTCGATGTCCGGATCGTGCGGGATCCAGTCGAACTCGCCGTTCGGTCCGGCGATGTAGCCGTCGAGGCTCATGGCGGCCCCGTACCGCAGACGGCGCATGGTGTGGTCCTTTCGGGATCCGGGATCCGGGATCCCGATCAGTCGTTGCCGTTGAGCGAGGCGATCTCCTTATAGAGATAGGCCGACGCGATGATCCCGTTGTGGAAGTTCCCGAGATCGAGCTTCTCGTCCGGGGCGTGCGCGTTCTCGTCAGGCAGGCCGACGCCGAACAGCACGCTGGGAAGACCGAGCTCCTGCTGGAACGTCGACACGACCGGGATCGAGCCGCCTTCGCGGTTGAACACGGGCGCCTTGCCGAAGCCCTGCTCGATCGCGCGTCCCGCCGCGCGCACGAACTTGTTGTCGAACTCCGTCATCCACGGCTTGCCGCCATGCATGCGCGTCAACTTCACTTCCACGGTCTTGGGGGCGATTTTCTTCAGGTAGGCCTCGAACAGGCCGGCAATCTTGTCCGGATCCTGATCGGGCACCAGGCGCATGCTGACCTTCGCCATTGCGGTGGCCGGCAGCACGGTCTTCGCGCCCTCGCCCGTGAAGCCGGACAGCAGTCCGTTGACCTCGAAGGTCGGCCGCGCCCAGACGCGCTCGAGCGTCGAATACCCGGTCTCGCCGAACAGCTTCGGCGCGCCGAGATCCTTGCGGTACTTCGTCTCGTTGAACGGCAGCTTCTTCCATTCCGCCCGCTCCGCCTCGCTGAGCTCCCTGACGTCGTCATAGAAACCAGGAATCCTGATGCGGCCGCTCCGATCCTTCATCTGCGCCAGCATCTGCGCCAGGACGAACCCCGGGTTGGCCACGGCGCCGCCGAACGAGCCCGAGTGCAGGTCGCTCTTCGTGCCGCGTACATCGATCTGGAAGTACGCCAGGCCGCGGAGGCCGTAGCAGATTGACGGGATGCCGCGATCGAACATCGGCGAGTCGGAAATGACGACCACGTCCGCGGCGAGCTCGTCCTTGTGCGTACGGATGAACTCGTCGAGGTGCACGCTGCCGACCTCCTCTTCACCTTCGATGAAGAACTTGATGTTGAGCGGCAGGCTGCCGGCCTTCTTCAGATAGGCCTCGACCGCTTTGATATGCATGAACACCTGGCCCTTGTCGTCGGCCGAGCCGCGCGCGTAGATCTCGCCGTCGCGCACCGTGGCCTCGAATGGCGGGCTCGTCCACAGGTTCACGGGATCGACCGGCTGCATGTCGTAATGCCCGTAGTACAGGATGGTCGGCTTGCCCGGCGCCTTCATCCAGTCTCCGTAGACGACGGGATTGCCCGGCGTGTCGATGAGCCTGACGCCGTCGAGCCCCGCGTCGCGCAGCGCCTGCGCGGTCCACTCGGCGGCACGCCGCACGTCCGGGGCGTGCTCGGGCAGCGCGCTGATGCTCGGGATGGCGAGGTACTGCTTCAGCTCTTCGACGTAGCGATCGCGGTTGACGTTGATGAAATCGACGACTTCGTTCATGGCTCAATGATATGCCACGCCTCGCCCTCGCGGCGCGCCCGCCCCTCGCGTTCCAGCTTGCGCAGGTGGGCCGTGACGCTCTCACGCGCCAGCGGGATGAGCTGCTGCTTCAGGCCCCGGTAGATGCGTGCGGTCATCGCATCGGAGGTCGAGTCTCCCCGCCGGAGCGCGTCGAGCACCTGCTCCTCACGCTCGCGCCGATGGTCGATGTAGCCGCGCAGCAGCCGCGCCGGCTCGTCAATCACCTGACCGTGCGCCGGAAACAGGCGGGCAGGCTCGAGCGCCAGCACCCGCTCGATGGAAGCGAGGTACGCCGCAACGTCGCCGTGCTGGTTGCCCGGAATCCAGACGGTGCTGCCCTTGACGACGAGATCGCCGGAGAACAGGCTGCGCGTCGCCTCGTGCCAGACGCACACGTGATCGGGTGCGTGACCCGGAGTGTGGAGCGCCACGAGCGTCGTGTCGCCCGCAGCAAGGACGTCGTTGTCCGCAAGCGGCCGCCAGTCGACGGGATAGCAGGCGTCCCGTTCGGGCCACGGCATTTTCACGAAACGGGCGTGCGGCATCCGGGCGGCAAGGGCGGACGCACCCGACGCGTGATCGGTATGTCCGTGCGTGACCAGCACCTGCGCCAGCGGCCTGCCCCCGAGCGCAGCGGCGACGGCGTCCACGTGCCGGGGATCACCGGTCCCGGCGTCGATCAGCGTGGGCACGCGGCCATCGACGAGCCACGTCCAGTTCCCGGCGCCGGTCATCGGCCCCGGGTTGCATGCGTGAATCGGAACCGGAATCAATAGAAGTTCCTCAATGAATTTGCCGGTTCGTTATCGATCCCTGCGGAAATTCAGGAACAGAGACAGCGCCATGTAGTAGGCGGGGAACCCCAGTGACGCCCAGAACACGGTGCGAGAGACTGCAGGAAACTCCCACAGCATAACCAGCATCAGCACGGCCCACACCGCGCCGAGCGCGATCGTCAGCGGCTGGAGGGTCGGCGTGCGCGACGGGTAGACGTACCTGATTGGCACGAAGACCAGCACCGCGAGGGCCAGCAGGATCGCGGCATTGACCGTCGGAGGAAATCCGGCAACGAACAGGTACAACGCCACGATGTTCCAGTAGGACGGGAAGCCGGTGAAGAAATGGTCGGGCGTCTTGGCGTCTTCCCGGTTGAACCCGAACGCGCTCGACAGCAGGATGGCGCAGGCGACGGGGAGCGCCCAGGCATCGGGCACGAGCAGCGCGCGCCACACCAGCAGGGCGGGAACGAAGACATAGGCGAGGTAGTCGACGATGTCATCGAGCTTCGAGCCGTTGAACCACGGCACGAGCGTCGAGACGCGGGCACGGCGCGCGAGCACGCCGTCGGTCGAGTCGACGAAGATCTGGAGATAGAGCCAGACGAACGCTTCCCGGTACTGGTGCTCGACGACGTCGCGCGCGGCCAGGAACGCCAGCACCATCCCGCTCGCGGTGTAGGCATGCGCGAGCCAGGCGAGGATCACGCTACAACCGGCGGACGACGGCGGGGAAGTCGCGCCACACGGGAACCCCGCAGAAGTGCGACCCCTCGGTGCAGCGCGGCGAGATCAGCCCGTTGCGGATGACGCACGGCGGACCGAGATGGCGGCCGAGGCGCGGATGGACGGCGCGGACCTGTGCGATTTCGTCCATCGACGCCAGGTAGATCTCCTCCTGCGCGTTGAAGCAGGTGCGCAGCGTCCATTTGTGCAGCAGCGACAGCAGCGACCCCGATTCGACGAACCGCAGCGTTTTGGCGTTCGGCAGGACATAGAGGGCGAACTCGACCGGCACGCCGAGCTGCAGCAGCCGGTTCTTCGCCGTCCAGGCATCCCGCATCGCGCAATCGTAGACGGCCCTCGCCCGCGGGTTCGAGGCAATGAGTCGCGGCGTGATGTAGTCGGGGCGCGCCGTGTCGGCGAACGTCATCAGCGGACGGGACGCGGGGACCATGCGGTGACGCTGGTCCTGCGAGTCCGCTGTATGACTCAGGCGCTTTTCGAACACGTAGGTCGCATGGTGCAGCGCGCGCATCAGCGGCGAGTGATACGACACGTTGAGCACGTCCAGGCGATACTGGTTCCGCGCCGGGTTCAACACCCGGTCCAGCGCCTCGTCGTCGGACATCTCGTCCGCGCACAGCCCGAAAACGGAGCGGACCGACTCGGCGACGACCTCCTCGGCCTGCACCGAGGCGTCTCTCAGGCGCGACCACCGGCCGTCGAGACGCTTGTCGAACGCTTCGGCATAGAGGTCGCCGTCGCCACGTGGCCTCGGAAACCCCGTCTCCGGCACCGCGTCGGCCTCGATCGTCCCGAGCCCGACCTTCTCGAAGAACAGCGGGTCCCACTCCTTCACCAGCCGCACCATGTCGCCGATGACGAGGCGAGCCTCGCAGGGAGTGTCGCCCGTGTTGATCATCCGCTGCAGGCGGTGCAGGACGATGCCGGAGACCGTGTGCACCATCGACGTGAACGCCGCGATCGGGATCACGTAACGCGCCGTCTCGAGTGCGCGCTTCTCCGCGTCCTTTTCGATCTGCTTGAGCCGATCCGGGTTCGTCGTCGGCCGGACGTAGCGCAATTCCCTGAGGATGGCGAGCGCATCATCCTTGAGCAGCGCCGAGAGCTCCGCGTAGCGGTCCCACGCGCGCAGCACAGCGGCCTCGTACACGTCGAGGGCCTCGCCGCCGATCGGCGGCACGAACGCGCGCGGCTCCTTCAGCCTGACGTAGCGCTGGCTGGACTGCTCGGAGTTATAGAACGGGTACGAGTGAAGAAACGTCCAGACGAAATGGCGCGAGATGTTCTCGAGGCCGAACTCGAAGTGCGCGTGCTGGTAGACGGTGTGGTGACCGGCGTCGAAAGTGAGCGCGCCGATGGTGTCGCGCTGCTTCTCGGTGATCTCGTGAGCGCCGATGACGCGCGGCGAATAGCAGGTACGCGCGGCCGCAATCGCACCATCAAACGGCGTCGCGGGCGCGGTTCGCAGTGTGATGATTGGTGATCCGGTCGCGAGCACGAGCGACTGATTATACCGCCTCGTGCCCTCAGTGCGACCCCGCTAGACGTCTTGAGGGGCGAAACACGTAGCGAGTAAAGCTAGTTCTCTCAACGGCATGGTGGCCCCTCAAGACGTCTAACTAAGCCCCGCGCAGCGGGGCCAGTAGATAGCAGGACCAGTAGATAGCAGGACTAGCGAGGCGAAGCCAGCCGGCTTTGCATGCTCGCCGGTCTGAGGCGGAGCCTCGCTAGACATCTCCTAAGGCCTGAATCGTGACAGATGAAGCAAGTTTTGTGATGGTTCGCCTTAGGAGCTGTCTTAGGCGCGGCCGCCGTAGCGGCCGCGCATCTAGTAGCGAAGATCCGCCGACCCCTCGTCGGTTTGAGGCGGAGCTTCGCTACTCTTCCTTGGCGTGGAAGCGTGAGAACTCCTCGAGGTATGTCAGCGACTGCGTCGACGTCATGCGGTCGAAGAAGAGCACGCCGTCGAGATGATCGGCCTCGTGCTGCGCCACGCGTGCGGCGAAATCCTTGAGCTTCAGCTCGAACGGACGGCCGTCCCGATCGAGCGCCTTGAGCGTGATGTCCGTGTAGCGCGGCACCATGCCGCGGATGTCCGGGATGCTGAGGCAGCCTTCCCACCCCTCTTCGCGGGTGTCGCCGCTCGGAATGATTTCCGGGTTGATCACCACGGTCGTTGCCGTCTCCGGGGTGGGGTCCTCCTCGAGGAGCGCGACGAACAGCCGGACGCCCTCGTGCACCTGCGGTCCAGCGAGCCCGACGCCGTGGTACTCGTGCATCGTCTCGATCATGTCGTCGATCAGCTTCTGCAGGAGTGGATTGCGGAAGGCCGATTTGTCAAGCGCCTGCGCCCGCTCGCGCAGCACGGGGTGGCCCATGCGCGCGACTTTGAGAATCGACATAGAAGAATGATTATAGGCGCCGTGTTTCGATTCTGTCCCGAGTGCGGCGGCGCTCTCCAGTCGCGGCTCCTGAAGGCCGGCGACCCCGAGCGGCTCGTCTGCACGCACTGCGAGTTCGTCTTCTACCTGGACCCGAAGCTCGCGGTCGGCACGATCATCAGCGACGAGCGCGGGCGTGTCGTGCTCGTGCGCCGCGCCATAGAACCGGGCTACGGCAAGTGGGTGTTCCCCGGCGGCTACGTGGATCGCGGCGAGCAACTCCAGGCCGCCGCAGTGCGCGAAGCGCGCGAGGAAACGGGGCTCGACGTGCGGCTGGACGGCTTGATAGACATCTATTCATACGCCGGACACGTCCCCGTGATCGTCGTCTACGCCGCGACCATGCTCGGGGGATGCCTGGGGTGCGATGACGAAGGCCTCGAGGCGCGGTTCTTCGAACCTGACGAAATACCGTGGGACGACCTGGCATTCCGTAGCACGCGCGAGGCGCTCAGGCAATTCCTCGCACGGCCCTGACGGGCCTCTATATCGGTGCAAGCCCGCGTTCGCCGTCGGTGCAAGCCCGCGAAGTCGGTGCAATCCTTCTATAGCGTGTCGGTGCGAGCCCGCTTCGCCGCCGGTGCAAGGACCCTTCGGCATGTCGGTGCGATCTCGCTTTCGCTCAGGGCTCGCACCGACAAGGCGGAACCTCCTCGCACCGACCAGCGCAAGAGGGATTGCACCGACCAGCGTCAGGGAGCTTGCACCAACGAGGCGCAGCGAGATTGCACCGACCGACGAAGAAGCGCTACGCGACCGTGACTTCCTTGTTCAGATAGACGTCCTGAATGGCCCAGAGCAGCGCCGCGCCTTCTTTCATCGGACGCTGGAAGGCCTTGCGGCCGGAGATGAGCCCCATTCCGCCGGCGCGCTTGTTGATCACCGCCGTCTTGACCGCTTCCTTGAGATCGCTCTCGCCGGCCGACGCGCCGCCCGAGTTGATGAGCGGCGAACGGCCCATGTAGCAGTTGGCGACCTGGTAGCGTGTGAGGTCGATCGGGTTGTCGCTGGTGAGCTGCGAATAGACGGCCTTGTGCGTCTTGCCGAAGTTCACCGCGTTGTACCCGCCGTTGTTCTCGGGCAGCTTCTGCTTGATGATGTCCGCCTCGAGCGTCACGCCGAGGTGGTTCGCCTGACCCGTCAGGTCTGCCGCGAGATGGTAGTCGACGTCCTTCGTCTTGAACGCGGAATTGCGCAGGTAGCACCACAGCACCGTGAACATGCCCAGTTCGTGCGCCCGCTGGAACCACTCGTTCACTTCCTGAATCTGGCGCTTCGATTCCTCCGAGCCGAAGTAAATCGTCGCGCCCACGCCCATCGCGCCCATGTCGAACGCCTGCTTCACGCTCGCAAACCGGATCTGGTCGTAGCTGTTCGGATAGGAGAGGAACTCGTTGTGGTTGACCTTGAGCAGGAACGGGATCTTGTGCGCGTACTTGCGCCCGACCGACCCCAGCGCGCCCAGCGTGGAGGCGACCGCGTTGCAGCCGCCCTCGATCGCCAGCTTCACGATGTTCTCCGGGTCGAAGTATGCGGGGTTGGGCGCAAACGATGCCCCGGCAGAATGCTCGATGCCCTGGTCCACGGGCAGGATCGACACGTACCCGGTGCCCGCCAGCCGCCCCGTGTTGTACATCGCCTGCAGGCTGGTCAGCACCCGCGCTGGCCGATCGGTGACCGACAGGACGCGATCGTTGAAGTCCGGACCCGGAAGATGCAGGGAGTCCTTCGCGATCGCCTTGCAGACGTGCTGAAGGAGACTGGCGTCCTGTCCCAGAATTTCTTCCAGCCTGGCAAGCCCGGAAACACCTCGTTCAACCCCGCTGACTGAAGCCACTTTGCACCTCGGTTCTCGATCCTACCACCGGCCGCCTTCGCTAACGCTTCGGCGAGCCTCGCCGCAGCCTTTGGCGGAGGCGGGAAATTCGAACTCTTCCACAACCGCCTCCTGCACCGCGTCCGCCACGAGCTCGTCGATCGGGAGCGAGAGCTCTGCCCTCTCTATGGCGGCCAGACGGGCCCGGGTCAGCGGGTTGCGCGGGGTGAACAGCGTGCAGCAGTCCTGGTCCTCGATGATGGAGATCGAATACGACCCGATTTTCTGCGCCTCTGCGGTAATTTCGCTCTTGTCCATCCCGATGAGCGGCCGGAATACAGGCAGCGACGCTACTTTGCCGATGACCGCGAGATTCTCCAGAGTCTGGGAAGCGACCTGCCCGACCACCTCGCCGGTCACGAGTGCCTGGGCGCCGCGCATCCTGGCCATGCGCTCCGCGATTCGAAGCATCAGGCGGCGGTACACGACGACGCGCATCGGACCGGGGACGGTCAGGACGACCTGTTGCTGGACGTCGCCGAACGGCACCAGGTACAGCCGCGATTGATGCTGCCACTTCGTCAGCAGCCGTACGAGCTCGCGCGCTTTTTCCTGCGACGCGCGCGAGAGGATCGGGTAGCTGTGAAAGTGCACGAACGTGACCGCGCAGCCACGCTTCATCATCCGGTGCGCGGCCACCGGTGAATCGATGCCCCCGGACAGCAGGCACGCCACTCGACCCGCGGTTCCGGTCGGGAGGCCGCCCGGGCCCCGCTCCTTGTCGAAGAAGTAAAACGCCTCGTCGGTGAGCATCTCGACGTGGATGACGAGCTCGGGGTTGTCCAGATCCACCTTCCAGCCCCGCGCTTCCTTGATCCGTCCGCCAACCTCACGCTCGATCTGGGGAGAAGTCAGCGGAAAGCGCTTGTCGGCGCGGCGCGCGGACACGCGAAAGCTGCTGCAGGTGCGGTCGCGGAGCTCATGGAGGATGGCGCCGCTGAGCGTGTCGATGTCGGCTCTCGACGGCGCAGCGTGCGAGAAGTTCGCGATGCCGAACACGTGCCGGATTCGTTCGCTCATCTCATCGCGGTCGGCTGCAGGACCAAGCACGACCTCGATACGCCCCATCAAGGCCCGCACCGAGGTCACGTCGAGATCCGACACCGCCCGGCGGATGTTGCGCACGAGCCGCCCGAGGAACCACGGGCGGTTTTTCCCCTTGAGGGCAATTTCCTGATAGTGAATGACGATTGAGGTCATCGAGCGATCTGCTGCGTTCCCGCGTCACATGCGTCTTCACTGCCACGTAGCCGCGGCGATGCGGTGACGCGGAGGAGATCAGTGTGGGTTGGGCTCCGCGTTTCCGCGCCACCGCGGCCCGTCTCTCCAATTCACGACGGCATCCGCCGCCCGGTGCCCGCTGACGACGGCGCCCTCGATCGTAGCGGGCAACCCGGTCTCGATCCAGTCGCCGGCGAGGAACAGCCCGGGGACGCCTGTCTCCGTTCCGGGCCGCGGCGGCTGGCCGGGCGCCACTGAGAACGTCGCGCGCTTCTCGCGGACGACGACCGCGCGTTGAACCGCGGCGGCTGCGGCTGCCGGCAGCGCCGCCCGTACTTCACCCAGGGCAATGGCCACCAGCTCCTCGTTCGACAGGCCCACGATCGCCCCGGCGCCGCTCGACACGAGCGAGAGGTGCGACGCCTGCCCGCCGAACAGCATCCGCTTGTCGAACACCCACTGCATGGTCCGGCCGGGCAGGCCGGTGACGGATTCGCCCGTCACGGCGCGGTCGAGCCACAGGTTCACGGTGACGATCGGCGACGCCGCGGTGTGATGCGCGTTCGCAACGACGGCGGCGAGCGGTGGCGGTGCATCGTCCAGCACGTCCGGGAGGGCATGCCACGGGACCGCGCAGACGATCGCGGCGGCGTCGATCGACTGATCCTTCGTGATGACGCGTGTGGCGGACCCCTGGAGTCCGCCGCGCGCGCCACATGTGATCCTGGCTGCCGTGCCGGTCCTCACCTCCCCGCCGCGGCGCTCGATGAATTGCCTGGCGGGCGTGG
>DATDHP010000529.1:0-22041 GCA_036521515.1 Vicinamibacterales bacterium | reverse complement strand
AAACTGGTGGTCGCCGTGGCGCCAGACCCGGTCTTGCCGTTGCCGAAGTCCCACCGGTACTCGACTATCGTTGCACCAGCGCTGGATGTCGTGCCCCTGGCATCGAAGATCACGGTGGTGTACGGCGTCGGATCGGTCGGCGACATATGAATCGCCGGTGTCAGCGTCCCGGCCGACACGGGCACCGCCTGTGTGAAGGTGGCCGACGGCCCAGCCGGGCTGGTCACCGTCAGCTGCACTGTATGCGTCCCGACGTATTCGAATCGATGCGTCGCGACCCGGCCGGTTGCGGTCGTCTCGGTGCCGAACTTCCAAGCATACGTGCACTCGTCCCCACAAACCGAGCCATTGATCGTGGTGCCTGTGGCATCGAATGTGACGAGCTGCAGCTGCTCAGGGGTGCTCGGCGAGAAGACGAACGCCGCGCTCGGCGCCGCGGGACCGCGCAACCGGATCGACATCGTTCGCGGCACGGCATTGTCGGCATTCTGGCCTACCGGCATCGCGGAGATCGTAACAGCATCGACGGTGACATTCGGGGGCGGCGCCGTGAACTCGACCGTGGCGCGGCCATCCTGACCGGTGACGCCCTCGGACGCCGAAAGGGTACCGCCGTTGGCGGGCGTCATCCCGAGCGTCACCCGCTGGCCCGCCACAGGGTTTCCCCCCGTGTCCTTGGCCATCACAGTAATGACTGACTGAGATCCTCCGTCACGCGGCACCGCATCGGGAATGGCCGTCAGTGTGATTGAGAGGCCGAACTCGGACGGCCCCGCTAGGGCTGGTGCAATCTGCTGTTCGATCCCGCAGCCCGCCGCCGCCACAAGTGGCAGCGCGAGCACGGCAAGCGCCAGATTCCGGCGCACGAGGTTGCTGCTGATCATAGTCCTCACGTCCTACGCAGGGTCGCCGAAGTTGCCGAAGTTGATGCCGATCGTGGCGGTCGCCGTGATGTCGTTTCCAGCCTGATCGCGCCCGAAAAAAGTTACTTCGGCAATCGTGGAAATAATGACGGCGCTGTTGGCTAATGCCCTGAGCGGAGCTTCCTCCTTCGCAAGGTGCCGCACGATCTCGAAGCCGACGGTGACCTGGCCCTCCTGGGGCACGGTGAAGGTCATCCCCGAGTCGATCGGGTGCGGCACGTCCACGCCGGGCGTGTTCCGCCCGTCACTGCGGCGATACGCGACGCGGTACCGCGTGAACGTCACCTGGTTGAGCGCGCTTGGCGCCGACGGCGTACCGGGGACCCCGGGATCCTTCAGCACGAGCGACATCGTGACCGACCCGATGTCATTGAAGGTGGTTGGACACGGAGTGGTGGTCGAGCAGGGCGCCGGCTTCGTCACCAGTGTGATGACGTCGGAGCGCAGCGTGCCGCCCATCTCGCCAGGCTGGGCGCCCGAGGCCGCCTCGAGGCTGTTGATGACGACCTGCGCGGGCGACCGGCCCTGGCGCGCCAGGTCGCCACACGCGGACCCGAGCGCCGCACAGGCCAGCGCGGCCACGAATGTCACTGATGTTGCGTTCACGGCTCTGGCTCCTACAGTCTGACGATGCGCGGTGTGATGAAGATCAGCAGCTCGCGGCTTTCGTCGGTCACGCTGTCACGCTTGAACAACCACCCCAGCAGCGGAATCCTGTGCAGGGCCGGCGTGCGGTCCTGGAGCGCCTGCTCCCGGCTCACGTAGATGCCGCCGATGACCGTCGTGTCGCCATTGCTCACGAGCACCTGCGTCACCGCCCGCTGCGTGTCGATCGGGGGAATGAAGTTGACCGACCGGCTGAAGTCCGGCGCGGCGTTCTCGACCGCGATGCGCATGATCACGGTGTCGGCCGCGGTGATCTGGGGCGTCACGCGCAGGGTGAGCGCCGCGTCCTTGAAGGTGACCGTCACGGTGTTGTTCGCCACGGTCTGAATCGGAATCTGCACGCCCTGGGTGATCTCGGCCTCGACGTTGTTCTGCGTGGAGACGCGCGGCGTGGACAGCAGGCGTCCCTGGCCCTGACGCTCCAGCGCTGTCAACGCGACGTCGAGGTTCACCGCGCCGTTCACCGAGCCGAGCGCCAGGCCGAGGGCACTGGTAGCCCCGTCCACACCGAGCTTGACGACGGAGGCGGTGGCGTCTGCGCCTTCGCCCTGGCTCGTGCCGGTGCGGCCGCCGACGCCGATCTGGTTGGGGAACGACAGAGGCACCGTGTTGCCGAGCGCCTGGCTGGCGCGCCCGTTGAAGCCCCACTGCACGCCGATCGCCCGCGCAAACTCGCGCGTCGTCTGCACGATGCGCGCTTCGATTTCCACCTGCGGCTCCGGCCGATCGAGCGTGGTCAACAGATCGTTGGCGCGCGCGAGCCGGTCGGCGAGGTCGGTGATGATGATCGTGTTCGTCCGCACGTCCGTCTGAATCGAGCCACGCTGCGACAGTACCGTCGCCGTGATCAGCGGCGTCAGCGCCTCGCCGCGCGCGTAGCTCAGCGAACGCGTCAGCGTTTGCAGCGTGCCCGCCAGCGCCTGCGCGTCCGCGAGCTTGCGGCGCTCTTCCTCTTCGGCCTGCAGCGCGGTGAGCGGCGCGACCCGCACGATCGTGCCGTCCACGACGTACCCGAGCCTGTTGGCGCGCAGGATGATGTCGAGCGCCTGGTCCCACGGCACGTCGCGCAGGGCGACGTCAACCGTTCCCTGGATGGTCGGATCGATGACGAGGTTGAGGCCGCTGATCTCCGCGAAGGTGCGCAGCACCGCGCGCAGGTCTGCGCCCTGGAAATCGAGGCTCACCGGGTTGCCGGTGAAGCGCTGGGGCGCTGCACCGCCCGCGGGCGTCTGCGGCGCCGGGAGTGGAGCGGGCACCGGCGGGTCGGGCACCTGTGGGGCCTGCGCTGCCGTTGGCGCCTGCCGGGGACGGGCGGGGGCGACCGGCGTCTGCGCGGTCGCCAGCGCCGTGAACGGCTCAGCCGACGGATCGTCGAACACGACGGTGAGGTCGTTGCCGTCCGGCGACGATTCCAGGCGGTACGGCGCGGGGCGCGCCAGGTCCATCACGACCTGGGTGACGAGCGGCGCCTTCGGGTTGATCCCGATGTGCACGTCGCCGACCGGTCCCTGCCCCACCTTCGTGACGGCAGGGAGCGCCGATGTCACGTTCGGCAGGTCGATGACAAGTCGCGGCTTGCCGTCCTTGGGCTGGGTCACGCTGGTGGCGGCCAGCGGGCCAGTGCCGAGCAGCACGACCGCCGTGGCGGCGCCGCGGCGCATCACGCGCACGTCGCGAATCGCGCTCGCCGGGCCCGCGGTGCTGATGGCGCCACCCGTGGTCGGCAGGCGATCGAGGCGGTCGGCCTCGACGTAAATCATGTTCCGGGCGGTGCGGACGCGCGGCCGTGTCGGCTGCGTCAGCGTCATGCGGATACGGGCCACGCTCGCGCCGTCGGCCGCCTGTGCGCTCTCGACCTTCACAGCCGCCACCGGGTGGCGCGGGTCGACGGTGACGTTGTCGGCGAAGCCGAGCGCCACCACGTCGCGGAGCTCGACGACGAAGGTGCGCGGGTCGGGCTGCGACGCCACGTATGGCACCGGATCGGACGCCTCGATGGCAATCACGCCCGCGCTGTCGCTGATCCGCGAGGCGATCTTTTTCAGCATCGCCACCTCGGCGCGGCTCCCGCTGGCGCCGAGCGGCGCCATGAGGGCCGCGGCGGCGGCGAGACACAGAGTGATCACAATTGCTAGTCGGGTACGCATCTACTTGGCCTCGTCCGCCTGGCGGATCGTCTTCCGCACCTCCCGCTGCTTCTCGAGCGAGAGCGGGTCGTTCACCTGCTGCAGGACGACGACGGCCGTCGCACTGATCGAGCGGATTGTTCCATCGAGCAACCGGTCGCCAACCCGGACGATGTACGTCCGATTGTCGGCGCCGGCAAGAATTGCGACGTATTCATCCCGGGTCTGCAGCGTCCCGCGAAGAGTGACCTCCGAGGTCTCCAGCCCCCCGAGCCCGGGCGGCCGCGTCGCTGCTGGCGTCGATCGCGGGCTGTCAGTGCCGCGCCGGATCAGGCTGACGAACGGGTCGCGGCGTCCTTCCGGGTCGTAGTCGAAGCCCTGCGGTTCGATGGGCACGGCTGGCGTCGCAGGCGCCGCCGCCTGCGGCGCCGGCGCCTGTGGCGCCGGAGACTGGGCACCGGCCGCCGCGGGAACCAACGCGAGCACGATCGCGAGCGCGTGTCTGCGGTTCATGCGCTTACTCCGTCCGCACCGCGGCAGGCGCCGCTCCCGGAGCCGCCGGCGGTGGCGTCTCGACCAGTACGAACGTCGTCGCCGTCAGTTCCGCGGTGATCGTCGGGCCGGTCGCCGCATCCCGGGCGCGGACGTGAATCCCGCCCACGTTGATGATGCGCGGGAACCTGCTGATGCGCTCGAGGAAGTCGCCGAGATCGTGATACGTCCCCTCGAGCTGCAGGCCAATCGGCCACTCCATGTGCATCTGCTTCTTCGCCACGGCGCGCGGCGTGAACCCGCGAATCGCGAGATTGGACTGCGTGGCCATGCCCTGCACGCGGCGAAGCAGGTCGGCGACGTCCTGCTCTTCCGGCAGCACGGCCCTGAGGCGCTCGAGCTGCGCCTCGCTCTCCGTGATCTCCTGGCGGAACTGCGGCAGCCGGCGTGCGATCGCCAGGCCGCGATCGATGTCGGCGCGGCTCGCCGCCAGCTGCGCGCGGCGCTGATCGACGCTCGCCCGCGCGGGCTGCGCGTACCAGTTCCAGAAGACGCCCGCGGCAGCCAGTGACAGCGCGACGAACACGCCGATCTGTCCGTACCAGGGTATTTTGTTCAAGTGAATGTTCATCGCCATGAGTGCGTATCGGGCGTCAAGCACGGCCTCATTAGTTCGTGACGGCCGCGGCGCTGCCCGGCCCGGCAACAGCGGCCGCCGCCGGCGCGCCCGGTGTGTCCGCGGGTGCCTCAGGCGCCGCAATCTGCGCCTTCACCTTGAACGTGATCGACTCGACGGACCGTCCGGAAGTCGCGCCCGTGGGAGACACCGGCTCCACCCGGCTCTCCACGATCTCGAGCGGCTTCAGCAGCAGGGACGAGCGTCCGAGGCTCCCGACGAAGTCCGAGAGCGCGATCAGCGTCGTGCTCCGGCCGGAAATGGTCAGCGCGCCGCCGTCCTGCACCATCTCCGTCAGCCAGAGCATGTCGGGCAGGCTGCGGCTCACGTGGTCGAGGAGCTGCACCGGGACGCTCTGCCCGCGGCGCAACTGCTCGATGAGCGCGACGCGCTGCTGGAGCTGCCCGCGGCGCGCCTCGAACTGGCGCACTTCGACGAGCAGCGACTGCAGCCGCGCGGCTTCCTGCTGCGCCGCGACGATCTCCGCGTCGACGCGCGCCGACTCCTCGGTGAGCGACCACCACCACCACCCGATGAGAAGCGCCGCGACCACCACGATGAGGCTGCAGGCGAGCGTGACGCGCTGGCCCACGTCGAAGGCGACCGCCTTGCTGGCCTTCTGCCGCTCGACGCCGAGCAGGTTGATGCGAATCACCGGTCGCTCACCTTTCTGAGCGCAAGGCCGACGGCCACGGCGGCCGTCGCTGCCATGTGCACCGGATCGCCCGGCAGTTTCCTCGTGTCCCAGGTCACGGCGCGGAACGGATCGAAGTCCTCGACCGGCGCATTGAAGCGCTCCTGGAGCATCTCGCGGAACCCGTCGACGCGCGAGGCGCCGCCGCTCAACATGATCCGGTCCATCTGGTCGGACGAGGCGGTCGCCTTGAAGAAGTCGAACGTCTTCTGGATCTCGAGCAGCACGTTCTCCGTGACTGCCCGCAGAACCGGCTGCGCGTCCTCGAAGGTGGCGCCGTCGACCGGGATCCCTTTCTTCAACTGCTCCGCCGCGTCGAACGGCAGCTCGAGCTCCTTCTGCACCGCCCGGGTATAGGCATTCCCGCCCATCGAGATGTCGCGGGTGAAGACCGACTGGTCGCCCTGCAGGATGTTGATGTTGATCGCGCTGGCGCCCGCATTGAGCAGGACCACCACCCGGGCCGGCTCGAGGCCGTAGTTCACGTCGTACGCGTTCTGCAGTGCGAAGGCGTCGACGTCGACGATGACCGGCGTGCGCCCCGCCTGGGCGATCACGCTGGTGTAGTCACCAATCTTTTCCTTCTTCGCCGCGACGAGCAGCACGTCCATGCTGCCGCGTGACGCCGGGCCGGTGCCGGGGTCGAGGATCTGGTAGTCGAGGTTCACGTCCTGGATGTCGAACGGGATGTACTGCTCGGCCTCCCAGTAGATCGACTCCGCCAGCTCCGACTCGGTCATCACCGGCAGCGTGATCTTCTTGACGATCACGGCGTTGCCCGAGAGCGAGGCGCAGACGTCCTTTGCCTTGAAGGCCTTGTTGGCCTCGAAGATCCGCCGGATCGCATCGGCCACGGCCCCCGCGTCGATGATGGCCCCGTCGACGATCGAATCGGGTGGCACCGCCTCGGTGCCGAACGCCGCCACGCGGTAGGACTTTCCCGCCGGCTTCAGCTCCACCGCTTTCACTGCGCTCGATCCGATGTCGAGTCCCACGACAGCCTTGGCTTTACGAAACACTCTGCATACTCCCGCGTGTGGGGTCTCCGTCTGTGTCCGCGAGGGCGACGCCCTGCGCTACCCGGCGATTGGGAATCGACTTCCCCGGTTCAAGCTCTCGAATCGCCGGAGCTGAAGCCCGCGCGACAAAATCCACGTGAAAACCGATGTGTCCGCGCGGTGCGTTCGGCGCCGCGGAGACTGCCCGCTGCCGGCTGCCGGCTGCCGGCTATTACCGGGCAACCGTCGTGCCACGGTTCAGCTGGCGAAGGAACGTGCAACCCGCTGAGGTTGTGAGACGGTCTCGCCAGGCCGTTTCCGCGGCGGCTGACCAGACCGGTGGCTCCCTTACACATCTGTCGGCGGACGCGAAACTCAGCTGTCCGTCAAACCGGTTATCGGCTGTTTCTGTCAGTCGCAACAGGAGATGGAGGACGGAAAGCGGGCGAACTCCCCGCCAACCTCTGCACCCGACGCGATCCGCAGAGCCCGCTCGCGCCGACAACTCCCTTGTCCGCGCGAACTTGACAGCCCAACGCACCGTCCGTATCATTGGGGTTTGCGGCAGTAGGTCTTCTTCTGATCAGATCGGGACGTCCCCGGTCGGGACCCGCCCGCGAAGGACTCCCTTTTTCATGCGTACGTTCGTCCCGAGCGCGAAAAGCGCGGATAGCCGTTGGCACGTCATCGATGCCCGCGGCCAGGTTCTCGGCCGCGTGGCGACGCTCGCCGCCAGGATGCTTCAGGGAAAGCACAAAGCTGTGTACACCCCGTTCATCGATACCGGGGACCACGTGGTCATCATCAACGCGGCGCAGGTCAAGCTGACCGGCCGCAAGGAACAGCAGAAGGTCTACCGCCGCCACAGCGGATACGAAGGCGGCCTTCGCGAGGAGCGCGCCACCGTGGTGCGGAAGCGCCAGCCGATCCGGCTGGTCGAGGAAGCCGTACGCGGCATGCTGCCAAAGACGAAGATGGGCGATGCGATGTACCGGAAACTGAAGGTGTACGCCGGGGACACGCATCCGCACGCCGCCCAGCAACCCACGTCACTCGAGGTCGCGTAAAACTTGGCAACGATCGAATACTACGGAACCGGCCGTCGCAAGACGTCCACCGCCCGCGTCTTCCTCCGCCCCGGCACCGGGAGCATCACGATCAACCGCCGCGAGTTCGCGAACTTCTTCCCGACCGAGGCCCAGCGCGTCAACGTGCGCCGGCCGCTGCAGCTCACGGAGACGGGCGACAAGTTCGACATCCTTGCGACCGTCGCCGGCGGAGGCGTCAACGGCCAGGCCGGGGCCATGCGGCTCGGGATCGCGCGCGCGCTGGTGGAGTTCAACGCGGAGCTGCGCAAACAGCTCAAGAAGGACGGCCTGCTCACGTCGGATTCACGCGTCAAGGAACGCAAGAAATACGGGATGGCCGGCGCCCGCAAGCGGTTCCAGTTCAGTAAGCGTTAACGGCCAAGAGGGAGGAAGCTTGCCCGGGATTGCGATGAAGGATCTGCTGGAGGCGGGGGTGCACTTCGGCCACCAGACCAAGCGGTGGAATCCGAAGATGAAGGAATACATCTTCGGCGAGCGGAACGGCATTTACATCATCGATCTGAACAAGACGGTGAAGAAGTTCCGGGATGCCGAGGAGTTCGTCACGAACCTCGCGGCGGACGGCAAGACGGTCCTCTTCGTCGGCACCAAGCGGCAGGCTCAGGACGTCATCTCGGAAGAAGCGCAGCGCTGCGGCATGTTCTACATCAATCAGCGCTGGCTGGGCGGCCTCCTCACCAACTTCGCGACCATTCAGCGCAGCCTCGGGCGTCTCCGTGACATCGAGGCGATGGCGACCGACGGCCGCTATGACACGCTCTCCAAGAAGGAGATTGCGCGCAACGAGAAAGAGAAGCGCAAGCTGCTCAAGAACCTCGAGGGCATCCGGCAGATGTCCCGCCTGCCCGACGCCATCTTCGTCGTGGACACGCGCAAGGAGAAGATTGCGGTCGACGAGTCGCGCAAGCTGAAGATCCCCGTCATCGGGATCGTCGATACCAATTGCGATCCGGACGAGGTCGATTTCGTGATCCCGGGCAACGACGACGCGCTGCGGGCGATCCGCCTGTTCGCGTCGAAGATTGCGGACGCGGTGGCCCACGGCCGCGGCATGCGCGAGTCGCGGATGGCCGAGGAGGACGCCGCGCGCGCCGAAGAGGCCGCGCAGGCGGATGCCGCCGCCCGCATGACGCGCACTGTGCGGCCTCAGCGCCGCGAGCAGACGCCGACACCCGCCGGCGCGTAAGCCGCGGAGGACGGATGTGACGCGCCGGCCCCCACAGCCGGCGCTTTGTTTGTACGGGCCGCCTGCAGGCAGCCCCAAGGACGTAAGGGCCGGCTTCAACCGGCCCATGAACGGAGACGTCGGATGGCAACGATAACGGCGGATGTGGTCAAGCAGCTGCGCGACAAGACCGGAGCCGGCATGATGGAGTGCAAGGCGGCGCTGACCGAAGCGAACGGCGACATGGAGGGGGCGATCACGCTCTTGCGCAAGCGCGGTCTTGCCCAAGCGGTCAAGCGCGCCGGCCGCGCGACCGCACAAGGCATCATCGGCAGCTACATCCACATGGGCGGCAAGATCGGTGTGCTCGTCGAAGTGAATTGCGAGTCGGACTTCGTCGCGCGCACCGAAGACTTCCAGAACCTCGTCAAGGAAATCGGTATGCACATCGCCGCCGCCAATCCGAAGTGGGTACGCCGCGAGGACGTTCCCGCCGAGGCCATCGAGAAGGAAACGTCGATCTACCGCGCGCAAGTGGAGAACACGGGGAAGCCGGCGCACGTGCTCGACAAGATCGTCGAGGGCAAGCTTGGCAGCTTCTACGCGCAATTCGTGCTGCTCGAGCAGCCCTCGGTCCGGGACGGCAACGTCACCGTCGGACAGCTCGTCGCGCAGGCCAGCGCGAAGACGGGGGAAAACATCCAGATCTCCCGCTTCGCGCGCTATCGCGTCGGCGAAGCGGCCGAATGAACCGTGTCGTGCACGCTTCTCGGTTTTCGCTTCCCGGTTCGTGTTCAGGTTCCCGGTTCGTGTTCAGGTTCGCGGTTCGGTTCCGGGTTCGCGGTTCGACGTTCGGTTCACAGTTCATGAACAGAGCACCGAACGGAGAACTGCGAACCGAACCAAGAACTGAAACGATGAACGTTGAACACGAACAGAGAAGCGAGAACCGAGAAGCGTGAACGACTATAATCAGCCATCGATGTCCGCTGACGTTCCGTCCGAATTCCCCGATCTACTCTACAAGCGAGTCCTGCTCAAGCTTTCCGGCGAAGCGCTGATGGGCGACCAGCAGTTCGGGGTCGATCCGGCGGTCGCCGCCCGGATCGCCCGCGACGTGGCCGAAATCCAGGGGCTTGGCGTGCAGACGGCGATCGTCATCGGCGGCGGGAACATCTTCCGCGGGCTGGCCGCCAGCGTGCGCGGCATGGACCGCGCGACGGCCGACTACATGGGGATGCTGGCCACGGTGATCAACGCGCTCGCGCTGCAGGATGCGCTCGAGCAGCACGGCGTCGTCACCCGCGTCGTCACCGCCATCGAGATGCGCGCGGTCGCCGAACCGTTCATCCGGCGGCGGGCGATCCGTCATCTCGAGAAGGGACGGGTCGTCGTCTTTGCGGCCGGGACCGGCAACCCGTACTTCACGACCGACACGGCGGCGGCGTTGCGCGCCATGGAAATCAAGGCGGACGTCATCCTCAAGGGAACCAAGGTCGACGGCATCTACACCGCCGACCCCATGCTGGAACCGGACGCGACCAAGTTCCCGACCATCTCCTACCTGCAGGTGCTCGAGCGACAACTCAAGGTCATGGACACGACGGCGATCTCTCTGTGCATGGACAACAAGCTGCCGATAGTCGTCTTCAATCTTCGCGAGCCCGGCAACGTCCGCCGCGTCGTGCTCGGCGAGCCGATCGGGACGACCGTCTCAACCAGCTGACGAGCGGCGGGCCCACCGGGCCCGCCCGGCGAATCGCATATGGATTTCAACGATCTGAAAGGCATGTTTGGCGAGGTCAAGGCGCGAATGGACGCCGCCATCGAGCGCGTCCGCAAGGACATGGCCAGCGTCCGCACCGGCCGCGCGACCGTCGGTCTGCTCGACGGGATCCAGGTGGACGCCTACGGCGCGAAGACGCCCATCAACCAGGTCGCACAGTTGTCGGTGCCCGAGCCCGCGCTCATCGTGGCGCAGCCGTTCGACCCGTCGCTGATGGGCGCGATCGAGAAGGCGATCCGCGCATCGGACCTCGGGCTGAATCCTGCCAACGATGGCAAGCTCGTTCGGATCCCGATTCCGTCGCTGACCGACGAGCGGCGCAAGGAGCTGTCACGCCACGTCCACAAGCAGGCCGAGGAAGGACGCAACGGCGTCCGGCAGGTGCGGCGGGACGCCAACGAGCGCCTGAAGAAGCTGCTCAAGGACCACAAGATCTCCGAGGACGACGAGCGGAAGGGCCTCGACCAGATCCAGAAGATGACCGACGACCACATCAAGACGATCGACGATCTGCAGGGGAAGAAAGACCAGGAGCTGCTCGGCAAGCAGTGATTGTTGATTCTTGATGGTTGATTGTTGAATCAATTGTTGAATGGTGATTGTCGATTCTTGAATCATCAATGGAACAATCAACAATCGCCATTCAACAACGAATCAAGAATCACAAATCAATAATCATCAATCTCCAAAGCTGACTCCCAGAGCGCGCGCCGTGGTCAGCAGGTCGTTGTCGAGCGGGACGGTTTTCGTTCGTCCGACCACGTCCTGGAGCGGGATCGGGACGAGGTCGGGGGGATGGTTGGCCACCATCTTCCCGAACATCCCCTTGAGGAGCAGCTCGACCGCCTTGCCGCCGAAGCGCGTCGCCAGCGTTCGGTCGAACGCCGTCGGGGCGCCACCGCGCTGCAGGTGGCCCAGCACGACGTACCGAGTTTCCTTGCCGGCAAGCTGCTCGAGCTCCTGCGCGCAGGACATGCCCGCGCCGCCAAGGCGTTCCGCGTAGCCGCCGTGAGCGGCCTTCGCGACCGAATGCGATCCGCCGATCGGCACGGCCCCTTCCGCCACGACCACGATGCTGAACCGTGCGCCCCAGGTGTCCCGATCGCGAATGCACTTGGCGACCTTCTGCAGGTCGTATGGAACCTCCGGGATCAGGATGACGTCGGCTCCGCCCGCCACGCCGGCATGCAGCGCGATCCAGCCGGCATAGCGCCCCATCACCTCGACCACCATGATGCGGCGATGCGCCTCCGCGGTCGTGTGCAGGCGGTCGATCGCCTCGGTCGCGAAGCTGACGGCCGTATCGAACCCGAAACAGCTCGTCGTCCCGACGATGTCGTTGTCGATCGTCTTCGGCACGCCGACGAGCGGGATCCCCTTCTTGTAGAACTCGTAGGAGATCGCCAGCGTGCCGTCGCCACCGATACAGACGAGCGCGTCGAGGCCGTTCTTCTCGAACATCTCCATGACGCGGTCGCCGTAATCGTAGGTGCCCCCGGGCGTGACGATCGGCTCGACGAACGGATTGCCGCGATTCACCGTGCCGAGGACCGTGCCTCCCCGCCTCAGGATGCCGGTGACGTCGCGCGGCGTCAGGACGCGAGACTTCTCCGGGTAGATGAGGCCGTCGAAGCTGTCTTCGAGCCCCAGCACGGTGACGCCCGAGTTGTTCGCGGCCTTGACCACCGCGCGGATGACCGCGTTGAGCCCGGGCGCGTCACCCCCGCCAGTCAGGACGCCAATCTTCTTGAGGGGCATGAAGTCGAGAGAGGAATTGCGCGGAGCGCTGACGTCAGCAGGTATTCAGTATACATATGCTAAACTCGGATGTTCCCGCGAGTGACAGAGATGTCGCAAGACATCGACGCGAGTGAACAGCTTCGTCCCGAAGGGCCGCTAGCTCAGCTGGGAGAGCGCCGCGTTCGCAATGCGGAGGTCAGGAGTTCGATCCTCCTGCGGTCCACCAGCCTTCGCTCACGCCTGACTGTCGAAGCGTGAGTTGGAACGAGAAGCGGAAGCCCAGTTGCAGCCGGCGCGCGTGGGTTCCGTCAGAGGGCAAGCCATACCGCGAGTTGGCCTCGCCTCACCGTGATTCCTGCCGGGCTCGCTCGTCGTTGGCAGTCGTCCGGACGGGCAGCCGGCTTGCAAACAGCGCCCCTGGGAGGTTGCAGATGAGTATTCTCGGCTGGATTCTCTTCGGCTTGATCGTGGGCGCGCTGGCGAAGTTCGTGATGCCGGGCCGCGACCCGGGCGGCATTATCGTCACGATGCTCCTCGGTATCGCGGGCGCCGTGCTCGGCGGGTTCGCTGGCCGGGCGCTGGGACTTTACGGCGAGGGCGAAGCGGCAGGATTCCTCATGTCGTTTCTCGGCGCGGTGATCCTGCTCGCGCTCTATCGCATGATGATCGGACGGCGCACCATCTCGCGCCCGTAGCCATTTGAACAAGGCTCGAGGCACAAGGCACAATGCACAAGGCTCAACTTGAAGTTCAATTGAGCCTTGGGCCTTGAGCCTTGTGTCTTGACTAGTCGTATTCCATTAGGGCGGGCGCACATGCTCGCCTCCACGCTGATCCGCGAGGCACGACGGGCCGGACTGGCCGCCGACTCGTTGATTCCCGTTGGCAGCCTGCGCCGGTTCTCACCTGACATCGGCGACGTGTCGCTGCTCGGCGTGGCGCCTTCCGGGCGTCACCGTCGGGTGCTCGACGGGTTCGCGAAGCTGCCCGGCGTCACGACGGTTGTCAACCGGAATCCGTCGGAGATCACCGTGCTCAGCGAGCGCGGCGCTGCGAGGCTGCTCCTTGCGGCGCCCGAGCATGCCGGAAGCGCTCTGTTGTGGCACACAGGATCGCGCGCCCATGTGGCGCTCCTGCAGGCAAGGGCCGAGTCTCTGGGCCTGTCGTACGCGGACGGCATGCTCTCGCGCAACGGGGCCGCCGTCGCGGGCACGACCGAAGACGAGGTGTACCGGCTGCTCGGGCTTCCCTTCATCGCGGCTGAGCTGCGCGAGGGCGGCGACGAGATTGCCGCGGCCGAGCGCGGGGCGCTGCCCCACCTCCTCTCCGACGGCCACATCCGTGGCGACCTTCACATGCACAGCTCGTGGAGCGACGGCCGCGACACCATCGAGGACATGGTCATCGCCTCGCGCCAGCTTGGCTACGAGTACATCGCGATCACAGACCACTCCGAGCGCGCCTGGTCGTCACGGAAGGTCCTCGCGGAGGAAGTGCCCGACCAGCGGGCGGAGGTGATGCTGCTGCGCGACCGGTACCCGAACATCCACATCCTGCACGGCATCGAGGTCGACATCATGCACGATGGTTCGCTCGATTTCGGGGACGACCTGCTCGCCGGGTTCGATATCGTGCTGGCCTCGCTGCACGATCACGGCGGACACGAGCCGTCGTGGCTCACCGAGCGGTATCTGCGCGCCATCGGCAATCCCCTGGTCAACGTGATCACGCATCCCGCCAACCGCTCGCCCGCCCACTCCACGGGCTATGACGTGGATTTCGACCGCTTGTTCGCGGCCGCGGCCGAAAGCGGCACCGCGATGGAGATCGATGGGGCGCCTGGCCATCTGGACCTGGATGGTGTGCTTGCCCGGCGCGCGATTGCCGCCGGCGTCACGCTCGTCGTGGACAGTGACTGCCATCGCGCGGAGGCGCTTGCACGCCAGATGCGGTGGGGCGTCGGGACCGCACGCCGCGGCTGGGCGGAGCCGCGGCATGTGCTCAACACCCGGAGCGTGGACGACGTGCGCGTGTTCGTCGCGCGCAAGCGCGAGCGTGGCTAGCCGTGCTTGCACGGCGCGAAAGTGTACAACGTGTCGAATCGCGCCGCGCAACCACGGCTTAGCCGCGGCCGCACGAGCGGCCGCGGAGCTCGTGACGAAGATCCGCCACTCGACGGTTTGAGGCGGATCTTCGTTACTCGGATCGCCGCCGCGTGTGTGGTCGCGACGCTCGCCTTCTGGGCGTACACGCAAACACTGCTCCCCGGCGTGGACCTGGGCGACACGGGCGGGTTCCAGGCGGCCGTGCTCTGGCCCGCCGTGAGCGCGCGCCAGGCGTATCCGCTGTACTACAACGTCGCCAGCCGATTTGTCGTCGCAACCTGCGGCTCGCGGCTTCAGCCCAGGGCGAATTGCGACCCGGCGCGGGCGCTCAACCTCTTCTCGGCAATCTCGGCGGCGCTGGCCGTCGGGCTGCTCACGTTCCTGGCCGCCACGCTCACAGAATCAATCGCCGGCGGGATCGCCGCAGGCCTGCTCCTCGCGTTTTCGTACACCTTCTGGAGCCAGGCGATCATCGCCGAGGTCTACGCGCTCCACCTCGCGCTCGCCGGCGCCTGCTTCATCGCGCTCGGCTCCTACGCCAGGAAGCCGACCACGCGGCGCCTGGCGCTGTTCTTCGCGCTGTACGCCGCGTCATTCGGCAATCACCTGTCGATGATCCTGTTCCTGGTGCCGTTTGCGATCTTCCTGCTGCAGACGACGCCAGATCGGCGGACGTTGCTTCGCCCGGGCATTGCCGGTCTGGCGCTCATCGCAGCTCTCGCGGGAGCCCTGCAGTACTGGCCGAACCTCCTGTCGGTGACGACGGATGCCGATCCTCCCGCAGCCTGGAGCGATCGGCTCGCGGCCTTCTGGTTCGACACCACGAAGGCCGACTGGCGGGAATCGATGGTCTTCGGCGTTCAGGGGAACCGGACACTCGATCGCCTCGCGATGTGGTGGTTCGATGCCCGCCAGCAGTTCGGGATCGCAGGCCTCGGACTGGCGATCGCTGGAGCGCTGCGCCTGTGGACGCGCTCGCGGCCCTGGTTCACGCTGGTCGTCACGGCGTTTGGCATGACCACCGTGTTCGCGCTGACCTACAACGTGGGCGATTCGCACGTCTTCTTCATGCCCGCGCATTTCCTGGCGGCTTTGTGCGCTGGCATGGCAGTGGCGACGATCACGGGGCGCGGAGACGCGGAGACGCGGAGGTCGTTGGGGCAAATTCGGCTCCGCGGCACCGCGCCTCCGCGGCCGCGTGGGAGTGAAAGGCGCATCGAAGGTGAGCAGGTTCGAGTGGCGGTGGCATGCCTCGCGATCCTCTATTGCGGCTGGCGCGGATGGTCCACGTGGCCCGCGGTCGATCGGCATGATGACCGGCGGGGCGAACAGCTCATCACGCGGCTCACGCTCGGCGTCCGCGACCCTGACGTGCTGTTCGTGTCGCAGATGAACTGGCAACTCGAGAACGTGCTGCTCTACGTCGCGCGTCATCGCCGGCCCGACCTCACGTGGACGCGTCTCGGCGATGTTCTCCCGCACTTCCCGTTCCTGGTCGCGGACCAGCGCGACATCTCGCGGGAGATCGTGCTCACCGCGGAGGCCGCGGCGGACGTGCTCACCGCCTACGGGCCCCTGCTGCCCCTCGTCGAGGATCCAGTGCTCCCCGTCGCGCCGCTCGCGGTGGAAGTCGCCCGGATTCCCGCCGGCGTGCCGTACGTCTTGACGGTGTTGACGCCGCCGCCGGAGGAGCGGCTCGACGAGGACGACCTCTCGGCGGCGCTTGCCGGCTTGACCCGCAACCGCCCCCCTGTGCGCGCCTCCGGGGCATTTGAGCTCATGGCCGGGCTTACAGGAGAGAGACCGTCGATCTACCGCGCGTCCAACCGGCCGTTCAGGATGAGCTTCAACCTTCTTGACGAGCCGTTTACGGTCCGGATGGATTCATGGCTGCCGTTCGACACGTTCAGGCGGCCTGGCTTCGGGCACGTCTTGCGGGGCCGCGAACACGTCCAAATCCTCGAGCGGGGCGTAAACCTCGTATGGCTCGACAGGGACGGCCGCGCGGCCCCACCGGTGTACGCCGCCAGCCTGTTCGCTCTGAAGCCCCGGTACCGAATTGTGCCGACGGTGCCGGTCGAGCTCGCACAAGGGATTCGCGATTCCCGATTCGAGATACGTGATTTTCGGCGGAATCACGACTCACACGTCACGGATCACGAACGGCCCTGGCCGGCTGAACCGTAAGTCGCGTGTTATCGTAGGGTTAGAGGTTTTATGGTACGGTTACTGGTCGCGGTGAGTCTCCTTCCGGCCGTTCTGGGCGCCCAGGCGCGCCCTGCAGCCGATGCGCTGGCGAAGTCGCTCCAGCAGCGGTATCAGGGCATCCATGATTTCTCCGCCGATTTCGTGCACAGCTATCGCGGCGGCGTCTTGCGGACACAGGCACGCGAGAGCGGCAGGGTGTCTGTGAAGAAGCCCGGCCGGATGCGCTGGGTTTACACAGCCCCCGAAAGGAAAGAGTTCGTTGCGGACGGTCAGAAAGTGTATTCCTACATTCCGCAGGACAAGCAAGTGATCGTGAGCGACGTCCCGCCGGACAACCAGGCGACGACCCCGGCCCTGTTTTTGGCCGGAAAGGGCGACATCAGCCGCGATTTCACGGCGGCGTACGCGGACACGGCGGCCCCGGGCACCGTGGCGCTGAAGCTCACGCCACGTCGATCGGAGCAGGAGTACGAGTATCTTGTCGTGGCCATGGATCCGGCGACCCTCCAGATTCGGGCCCTGACCACGCGGGACCGTCAGGGCGGAGAATCCACGCTCACTTTCAGCAATCTGAGGGAGAATCAGGGAATAGCCGATAAGGAGTTTGCGTTCCGCATTCCGCGTGGCGTTGACGTCATCACTGATGGCACTCGCAACTAGGCGACTGGCGCCCCTGCTGGCGCTGACCCTTGCCGTGGCCGGCTGCGCGACCTCCGCCGCCATGCGTGACGGTACACGCGCCGAGCAGTCCCAGGACTACGACCTCGCCGTCGTCGAATACACCAGGGAGCTCCAGGCGAATCCCGACAATCGCGATGCCCGATACTCGCTCGACCGCGCCAAGCTGCGGGCAGCGATGGATCATTTCGCGCGCGGCCGGCGCCTGGTCGCGGCCGAGCGGCTCGAGGAGGCACTCGTCGAGCTCCAGCTGGCCGCAGAGCTCAATCCCGGCAACGCCGCGGTCGAGGAACTGCTCGTCAGCGTCCGCACGCAGCTGCGCACGAAAATCGCGGTGGCGCGCGAAGGCAAGACGGAGCTCGAGACGCTGATCGCGCGGGCGCGCGATCTGCCCGCGCCGGGCCTCGATCTTCCTGTGGATGTCCGGCTGCCGGACACGCTGACGTTCCGCGACGCCAGCTCGCGCGACGTGTACGCCGCGCTTGCGCGTTTCGCCAGCGTGAACGTGGTCTTCGATCCGCAGTTCCGTGATCAGCCGATCACCATCGATCTGCGAAAGACCACGCTCGAGGATGCGCTGAGCTCGCTGAACGCGGCCACACGCAACTTCTACCGGGTCACGGCGCAGCGAACGGTGACGATTATTCCGGACACGCCGTCGAAGCGGACGGAGTATGAGGAAGAGATCGTCCGCACGTTTTACCTGAGCAACGCCGATCTCAAGGAAACCATCGACCTGCTTCGCATCGTCATCGACGCGCGGCGGATTGCGCCGATCGCGTCGACCAACGCCTTCTCGCTGAAGGACACGCCCGAGCGCGTGACGGCCGCCGCACGGCTGATTTCCGCGATCGACAAGGCGAGGCCCGAAGTCGTCATCGATGTCGAGCTGCTGGAGGTCGATCGCACGCGGCTGCTCGAGTACGGGCTTCAGATCGGCTCACCCGGCGCAGCGGGCGTCATCGGCCAGGCCGACGTCAACCGCGAAGGAATGACGCTGCGCGACCTGCGCAGCCTGACGCAGTCCGGTGTCTTCCTGACGAACCTGCCCGGGCTGGTCTACCGGCTGCTGAAAACGGACAACAACACGCGCACGCTGGCGAACCCGCAGCTGCGCACGCTCGAGGGAGTATCCGCCCAGGCGCGCTTCGGCGAGCGCGTGCCGGTGCCGGTCACCGTGTTTTCCCCGATCGCCACCGGCGGCGTGGCGCAGCAGCCGATTACCTCGTTCAACTACGAGAACATCGGCGTGAACATCGACATCATGCCGCGCATGCACCACGACGATGAAGTGTCGCTGGCGCTGAAGATCGACGTGAGCAGCATCTCGGGAACCGGGTTCGGCAATCTGCCGACCTTCGGGAGCCGCGCGATCAGCACGGTGATTCGCCTGCGCGACGGCGAGACGAACCTGCTCGCGGGGCTGATCCGCGACGACGAGCGGAACGTCCTCGAGGGCGTGCCCGGCCTGAGCGACCTGCCGGTCGTCGGCCGGCTGTTCGGGCACACACGTCGCGAGACGCAGGAAACGGACATCATCCTGACGATCACGCCGCGCATCATCCGCGTGCTCGAGCTGACGGAGGACGATCTCCGTCCGTTCCGCGTCGGCGGCGAGGGTGGCGGCGCGGGCCTCGACCTGCCGCTCCTGCCGCCACCAGATCCTGCGCAGCAGCCGGTGCAGCCCGCGCCCGGCGCGCCCGGCCAGCCGCCGCCACCGCAGCAGCCGGCTCCGCAGCCGACACCTGGCGGCGTGCAGCCGATCATGCCGACCAAGCCCTGAACAAGGCTCAAAGCTCAAAGCTCAAGGCACAAACAGGCCCCGTTGCATTTGATCCCTGGCTTTTGTGCCTTGGATCTTCTGCCTCGGATCTTGCGCCTCGTCTACTCCACTTTCGCCACCTTCGCGCCGAGCTTCTGCAGCCGCTCGACGAGGTGGCTGTAGCCGCGTTCGACGGTCTCCAGAGGCAGCACGCGCGTCTGCCCTTCGGCGGCGAGACCGGCGGCAATCAGGGACATGCCGGACCGGAGATCGCGGCTGTCGAGCACGCGGCCGCCGCGCAGCCGGGTCGGCCCCGTGACGATGATGCGGTGCGCGTCGGCGAGGAACATGTCGGCGCCCATGCCGCTCATCTGCTCGAGCGCGAAGAGCCGCAGCTCGTACATCCAATCGTGCACCAGCGTCCGCCCCTCGGCCTGCGTGGCGAGCACCGTCACGAGGCTGACAAGGTCGGATGGGAACGCCGGCCAGAGGCCGGTCGTGATGCGTTTGATGGCCTTTGGCTTCGACGGCTTGACGTGAAAGATGCCGTCGCGCACACCGCACTCCACGTTCATGCGTTGAAGCACAGCGGCGATGACCTCCATGTCCTCCGCGCGCGCCCCCTTGATCGCCAGCTCCCCGCTGGTGATCGCGGCCACGACCGCCCAGCTGCCGGCCTCGATGTAATCCCCGCCCAGGCGATGCTCGGCACCGTGCAGGCGCGTCGATCCCTCGATCCGGAGGTTCGAGCTGCCAGTCCCCGAGACTGGGGCGCCCATCTTCTCGAGGAACTGGCACAGCTCCACGACGTGCGGCTCGGTCGCCGCGTGGCGGATCTCGGTGACTCCCGGTACGCTGGCCGCGGCCAGCAGCGCCGTTTCGGTGCCGGTGACCGAAGCCTCGTACAGGTACATCGACGCGGGCTGCAGCCCGTTGGGCGCCTCGAGCGCGTGACCGTCCGCTTCGACCTGGCGCGCGCCCATTTCCGCCAGCGCTTCGAGGTGCGTGGAGATCGTGCGGCGCGCCGGAAAGTCGCCGCCCGGCGGCGCGATGTGGGCGCGGCCGGTGCGGGCGAGGAGCGGTCCGAGCAGCAGCACGGACGCGCGGACGCGGCCAACGAGCGCACGGTTAGGCGCGTGTGTCCGCACCCTCGGCGTCCGCACCCGCAGCGTGGTGCTGCCGATGCCGTCGACTTCGGCGCCGAGATCCAGCAGCAGGCGCGCCATCACCTCGACGTCGCCGATACGCGGGACGTTCGTGAGGACGCATTCGTCTTCGGTGAGCAGGCACGCGGCGAGCAGCGGCAACGCGGCGTTCTTGTTGCCCTCCACCGCGACCTCGCCCTGGAGACGATGCCCGCCTTCAATCAGGAGTGTGGACATGATCCTCGATGTCATTGCCTTTCACTCTCACGGGGCCACGGAGCCACGGAGGCTTGCAGAAGCGAAAAGCGCTGCACGGCATGCGTTCGTCAGCCGCCGCGTATGAGATAGCGCACGTCGGGATCGTCACCAAATCCCACGAACACAGGCTCGGGCCGCAGCGCGATCCCGAACCGATCCAGCACCTGCCGCTTGATCCGGATCGCCAGGTCCAGCACCTCGCGCGCGCTCGCGCCGCCGCGGTTGACGATGGCGAGCGGATGCTTCGTGGAGAGCGCGGCGCGCCCGGCCGCGTAGCCCCTGGCGAAGCCGGCTCGCTCGATCAACCAGGCGGCAGGAATCTTCACCTTGGCGCCGGGAAGAGTAAACCCCGGCGCGTGGCCGTCGGGCGAAGACGCGGCGAGCCGGGCATGAACGTCACCAGGGACCACCGGGTTCACGAAGAACGATCCGACGCTGCGCGTGTCCGGGTCGGCGGGATCGATGACCATGCCCTTGCCTCGCCGGATGGCGAGCACGGCCGATCGCGCGTCGGCAATCGTCGGCGTGGCGATATCGTGACGCGCTAAGTGGCGGATCACGTCCGGATAGGTCGTCGTCGGGCGGCCGGGACGCAGCCGGAAGGTCACGTCGCACACGACGAAGCGGTCCGGATCTTCACGCTTGAATCGGCTCATCCGATATGCGAACCGGCAATCGGCATTCGTCAGCGTCAGCAGCGCCTGCGTCTGCCGATCGAACACGCCGACGCGCTCGATGGTGTCGCCAACCTCCTGGCCGTACGCCCCGACATTCTGTACCGGCGTGCCGCCGACGCTGCCCGGAATCCCGGACAGGCACTCGAGGCCGGCGAGCCCACGCTCGACGGCCGCGGCGACGAAGGGATCCCACGGCTGCCCCGCGCCCACGCGAACGAGGGTGTCGCCGTCATCGGACCTCAGCTCGACTCCCTGGATGTCAATCTGCGCGACGAGGCCATCGAACCCGCGGTCGGCGATGATCAGGTTGCTTCCGCCGCCGAGCACGAACAGGTCGACGCCGCGATCGCCGGCCCACACGTGCGCCGCGGCCACGTCGTCCACGGAGGTCGCGCGCGTGAACCACCGGGCGGCGCCACCTATACCGATCGTGCTGCGGGGGGCCAGGGCGACATCGGGCTCTGGATCGCGCGCGCGCTCAGCGGAGCGCAAGGAGCTTGGCCTCCTGCGCCGCCAGCGCGGCAATGGCTTCAGCGCGGGTGCAGAGCTGGAACTCCACCCAGTCGCCCGGCGCGAGCTGGCCGGCAAGCGGGAGGTCGGCCGTGATGACCGTCGCAATCTGCGGGTAGCCCCCGGTCGTCTGGCGATCGGCCATCAGCAGGATGGGGTCTCCGGAGGGAGGTACCTGGATCGCGCCGATGAACGTCGCATCGGAAATCATCTCCTGCTGCGACGCCTGTTCGATGCGCGCCCGGCCGACCAGCCGGTAGCCCATGCGGTCGGACTGCGCCGTAATCGTGAAGCGCGTCCGCTGCAACGTCTCAACCGCCGCC
>DATDHP010000528.1:0-4842 GCA_036521515.1 Vicinamibacterales bacterium | reverse complement strand
ACATTTCGGAGCTAGCGCCGGACGGTTTGGGCCTCTCTTTGACGCCCGGCGCGAACCTTCAAGAGGGGAAACGCATGTAGGGTCCCTCGACGACGTGCTTTCGGACGCGGGTTCGACTCCCGCCGCCTCCACCAAATAAGTCCTTCTGTGTCAATCAGATACAGACCTCGTTTTTTGCACTGTACCTGAATCGTACCTGACGCGAAGTCTATTTCCTCTCGCCAGTCAATGGAGATCGCAAACTCACCTCAGAATCTGGGTTGTTGTCGCCGTCGGTCTGATTCCGCCGCCTCCCGCAATGTCCGGCAAGGGAAACGAATCTCTGCACTATCCCCGCCCACGGCATACGCGCGCAATCCTGATTCGGATTATCCCAGCTACTCTTGGGAAACCGCACCGTGGAGGCCGCCGTTAATTTAAGGCCAGCGTGAGAGTTCCCTGAAATACAGATCGGCGCGCGTCTGGCGCACCTCGAGGCGCGCGAGCGTTCCCCTGTAGACGGCGTAGTGCGCGTCGCCGGCTCCGGGTGGCGCTTCCCAGTCCCAGATCACGTTCAGCTTCGTGTGTATGCCCCGCACCGTGTGCGTGGCGAGCGTGTTGGCGTAGTAACTCGAGTTTCCCGTTCTTGACCGATGACGCCAGCGCCCCCGGGAATCGCGGTTCGCCGGTAACGCGCCGGAAATCGTCTTCGGGAATCCAGGTCGGCCAGCGTTGCGTGCCCAGCACGCGGATGTCGGAGCGGTAGTCGATCGCCTGCTCGGGGAAGAGCGTCCAGTGGCCGAGATCGACCGGGTGCGTGCCGATGTCGTTGAGTCCCTCGCCCTGCTCGGCGGTGTCGAAGAACCACGGCGGCCGGATGTTGGGGGCGCCCGCCACCACTTTCATCAAGTGATGGATGCTCTCCGTGTAGACCGCGGGATCGGCCTCGGTGCCGCGCACGATCTCGCCGAAGGTCGCCGGGTCGTTCACGAGCGCGCGCTGGAGGATCGAGGTGATCTCGAAGCGCTCCGTCATGATGTCGTACGCGACGAGACCCTTCGCGTCGGCCTCGGCGAGGGCGGCCTCGACCTTCAGCAGATCCTTCGACTCGAGGATCCGGGGCTTGTCGCCGAGCACGTGAATGCCAGCCCGCACCGAGCCCGCGATGCGCTCGATCTTGCCGCGGTTGCGGCCGGAGAGCACCACGACGTTGCCCGGCCGCTCCTGCAGCAGGCGGTCGAAGGAGTCGGCGCTGGCGTGCACCTCCGTCTCCCAGGCGGCGGGCCGTTGTTCCCGGCGCGTGTTGAACGACGCGATGCGCTTGACGTGCTCGATCAGATCGGGCCCGAGCGGCGCGTACACGTGCACGCGCGCGGTCACGCCCGGAAACATGTCCTTCTGAATGAGGGCCGCGTGGAAGTGCCCCGGGTCGAGGGTTATGAGCCGCACGTCCGCCATGGCGCGATTGTGTTCCTGTCCGCTACCCAGGGCGCCGGCCACTGCGCACGCGGCAACGCCCACGACGAGTCTGGTGTCATTCGTGGCACGCACGCGCGGCGCGGCGGAGCGGCAAGCGCATCACGCATCGAGCGCGGCCTTGCCGAGCGCCGGCCGCCCGGCGAGCGCCGTGGTGAAGCCGAACAGCGCGACCGCGGCAAGCACGAGCAGCGCCGTCACGCCGGCCCCGGCGTACCACGCGCGGAGGTTGCCCGTGACCGGAAAGAAGATGAACAGGCCCGTCACGTAGAACGCGACGACAGCCGCCAGGAGGCCGGCTCGCGCGATCAGCACGACGAAGAAGACGTTGAGAACCATCGCCGTGGCGAACGAGATCCAGAAGTGCCCGGATCCCGCGCCCACGAAGGCGGAGATGGTGACCGCGAACGCGACGATGGCCGCCCTGCGTGATCGCATCGCGAGACGGAGCAGGAGCAGGAAGAAGACGGCCGCCAGGCCGGTCATCACGCTCTGGGCGAGGCGCCAGACCAGCAGCGGAACCGCCTCCTGCACGCCGTAGGTGACGCCGAGGAGATCCGCGGGCACGATCGGTGGCGTCAACCCCAGCTGCTCCGGCAGCAGCAGCGACCCGTTCCCCCAGGCCGACATCAGACATCCGGCAGCGCAGCCGATCAGCACGTCGCGGCCGACGAGCGGGTCGCGGAATTCTCCGGCGAGGAGGCGCGTCCACGTGACCAGCACGTCTGGCCATCGCCGCCGGAGGAACGGTTCAATCGCGAGATACCCAATCCAGCAGAACGCCGCCGCGAGCAGCGCCCAGGACAGAGCCGTCAGCAGCAGCGCCACCTCCCACAGCGTCGCCACGTGACGCTCGCCCAGGAACCACGACACGCTCATCGCCGCGAAGACGAGTCCTGACAACCGGAGCGCGCCGCGGCGGTCTCCCCGTCCTGCACGCACGTTACGCCGCGCGAAGACCGCGGCTCCGGCAAGCATCGCGGCCAGGGTGAGGAAGATCGGGATCAGAACGATGCGGTCGGTTGCCGTGAGCAGCGTCGGGCGTGACGGCCGGGTCCAGGGATAGATCGCCTCGAAGTAGACGGTCCTGCCGCGAAGCGCCGCGGCCTCGAGCCGCACCGGGAGATCGGGCCGATTCGGCCAGGTCCCCTCCCACGCGGCGCGGGCATCTGCATAGACCGGGGGGGTCCGTTCCGGCGCGACGGGCTTCCAGACAGACGGATCGAATCCGGCCCGGGCCAGGAGCGCGGCCCAGTCCGGCGCCGGTGCGCTCATGGCGTCGTCGGCTTGAGGCGGGACGACGACAAGGTGCATGAGACGGCCGGTCGGATCGAGCCGGACGAGCGCCATCGCGGTCACCGCGAGCGGCGGGTCAACCGGGCTGATTCGCGACACGTTCCCGTACTGGAACGGAAAGCGCCAGGTCTCGAGCGGCTGCGGGCTCTCACGGTACCAGAAGCGCACGAGGCTCGGATCGCGGTTGTTCCAGCGTGCCCGCGAGGGATCGTGCGTCTGCACGTATCGGAGCTGTTCGAGATCGACTTCGAACCCCGATGCGCGATCGGCTGGCGGTTCCGCGTAGCCAAGCCGCGCGAGCGTCTCCCGCGCGTGCTCGGACAACACCTGGGGTGATTTGTCGGGGGGGACGCTCCAGAACAGTGCTCTCGAGGCGACGCCGACGGCGGCGACGGCGCCGGCGACGACGAGCGCGAGCACGGCCCATGCGGCGCGCGCCTCGAGCCCTTCGCTTGTCCCGGACGCCGCCACCATCTCCGGTGACGGCGTCTCGCCCGCGCGCAGCGCCGCCTCGAGCGCGTTGCCGCCCGGGAGCGCCGCCGCGACCTGGGCCACCGACGCAGGACGCGCGCCCGGATCCCGCGCGATGGCGCGAAAGATCACGCGCTCGACCGATGGGTCCATGTCCTTGATCAGCTCGGAGGGCGCGGCCGGCAGCTCCTGCTCCTTGCGCGTGCGCAGTTCGCCGAGCGACGAAGCGGTGAAGGCGCGCTTGCCCGTGTACAGCTCGTAGAGGACGAGCCCGAGCGCGTAGACGTCGCTCCGGACCGACGCGCCCTTGCCGGCGAATTGCTCCGGCGCCATGTAGGCCGGCGTTCCTGACGCGTCCCAAGCGAGCCCCGCGGCATCTGCCGCGACCGCGAGGCCGAAGTCCGTGATGCGCACGCGTCCGCGGCCGTCGAGCATCACGTTCGCCGGCTTGAGGTCGCGGTGCAGCACGCCGCGATCGTGGGCGGCGGCGAGGCCCGCGCAAATCTGGCGGGCGATGTCGAGCGCCTTGTCGGCGGGCAGGCGGCCGATCCGCAGGAGCAGCGAGGCGAGGTCCTCGCCGTCGATGTACTCCATCGAGAGGAAGTGCTGGCCGCCATCGGCGGCGGTCTCACCGATGTCGAAGACGCGGCAGACGTTCGGATGCGCGACCTGGCGCGCGATCCGGACCTCGGACAGGAAAAGCTCGCGTCTGACGGGATCGTCGGCGAGCGCGCGAGGCAGGAACTTCAGCGCGACCGGAGTCCCGAGCTTGAGGTCGTCCGCGCGGTACACCTCGCCCATGCCGCCGCGGCCGAGCAGCCCGATGACGCGGTAGCGCCCGGCCAGCACGGTTCCAGGCGTGAAACATCGGATCGAATCATTCGAGAGGATCCGTGCGGCTGGAGTTTCGGCAGCGGGCACCCGCGCGGCCCGACCCGGCGGTCCCGATTCCGTCGGGAGCTGCGTGGGCGCCGGCACGGGCGAGCGCGGCAGGATGGGAGCCGCCCCCTCGATCATCTGCGCCGCGGCCGCAGCGGCAGGCCCGTTGAGAAAACCCTCCGCCGACGCCGCCCGGTCCAGCAGCGACTGCACCTCGCGCCGCAGGTCGTCGTCGCCACGACATTCCTGCTCGAGGAATGCCTCACGCTCGCGCGATGGCCGCTCCAGCGCCGAGTGAAAAATCCGCTCGATGCGGCGCCAGCGTTCGGGGTTCACGGGCGCGCTATTCTATACGCATCCGTCCGATCCAGTGACATCGCCACGACGTGAGGGAACAAGACTGGCGCCTGGCACTCGACCGATGGTCGCCAACGCGCGTCGCAATCGTCAGGCGCGACAGGTCATTGACTCGGTCCGGACCGAGTTGGAGCACACGTGCAGGGCTCGTCCTCAGTCGCCGGCAAGGATCGACCGAAATACCGTTCCATTTCATATTCGTTGTGTGCGCGGCACCAAAGCTCGAGATTCTCGGCGGTTCGAGCATCGCTCGGCGCGCGGCTCGCACAGGAGCGGCAGTCGCCGCGTGCTCTCAACGGCACCCCAGAGTCGCGCCGCGCCGGACCGGCGTTTGTCCGGCGACCGCGCCCACAGCTCTGTGAGACACGAAGTCAGGCTCCGCTT
>DATDHP010000527.1:0-3502 GCA_036521515.1 Vicinamibacterales bacterium | reverse complement strand
AGAAGGGGGTGGCCGAATAGGGGCGATCTTCAGTCTTCGGTCTTCGGTCTTCGGTCTCCGGTCCTGGTGGGGAACGCGTCGCCACAACTTCCCTGGGACGTAGCGCGGGGGCTTCAGCCCCCGCGCAGGCGGACCTGAAGGTCCGCCTCTACGAAATTACACGCAAGTCTCGAATTACTGTTTCGCGACGTCGGTCTGCCAGTTCAAGACGACCGTCAGCGGCGACGACGAGCGTTCGACGATGCGGTTGCGGCACGGCCTGCTACATCGTGCGAGTTACAATGCCTGTGTGATCACCCGCGGCATCCGCGAATTCATCGACCGGGACTGGGACGCGGTGCGAGCGAGCAAGGACGCCTACTGGAGCGAGCGCATCGCCCGTCTGGGTCCTGTCGAAGCCTTCCGCGTCGCGGACGAGCTTTGTCGCCAGATGCTCCTGCGGGAACCCGCGTGGCCGGACGCGACGCGCCGGCAGATGGATCTGCTGTCTCACGCGCGTCTGGCCGAGCTCTTCCGCCGTGCCGGTTCAGCCCGCCGCCCTTGAACTGCTGACAGCGCTGGCGCCGGTGCTGGCCCGGTGGGGTCGCTGGCATCTGAATCACACATCATGAATGCCATGTGGCAAGAGAAGGCACAGATCCGGCGCGATTTTCCACTGCTCGGCGAGCGCTGCCACGGGAAGCCGCTCGTCTATCTCGACAACGCCGCGACCACCCAGAAGCCGCGGGCGGTGATCGATCGGCTGTCGCGTTTCTACGCGGAAGAAAACGCCAACGTGCAGCGGGGGGTGTACGCACTCAGCGAACGGGCCACCGCCCTCTACGAGCGCGCGCGGGTCACCGTCCAGCGCTTTGTCAACGCGGAACTGCCGCGGGAGATCGTCTTCGTCCGCGGGACGACCGAGGCCATCAATCTCGTGGCGGCGGCGTGGGGCCGGACACGTCTGAACGCGGGCGACGAAATCGTGGTGTCGGAGCTGGAGCACCACTCCAACATCGTGCCGTGGCAGATCGTCTGCGCGGAGAAGGGCGCGTCTCTCCGGGTCATCCCCATCGACGATGCCGGCGACCTCAGGCTGGATGAGTACGAACGAGTGTTGACCGCGCGCACCCGCCTCGTCTCGATCGTGCACGTGTCCAACGCGCTCGGCACGGTCAACCCGGTGAAGGAGATCGTCCGGCGCGCGCACGCGCGCGGCATCCCCGTGCTGGTCGATGGCGCGCAGGCGGTCGCACACATGCCAGTGGATGTCCAGGATCTCGGCTGCGACTTCTACGCCTTTTCGGGCCACAAGGTATTCGGGCCGACCGGCACTGGCGTGCTGTACGGGCGGGCCTCTCTCCTCGAACCGCTGCCTCCGTACCAGGCCGGCGGCGGCATGATCCGATCGGTGACCTTCGATCGCACGCTCTACGCCGAGGTGCCGGCGAGGTTCGAGGCCGGCACACCCGACATCGGAGGCGCCGTGACGCTCGCGTGTGCGATCGACTATCTGAACACCGTCGGCCTGGACGAGGTGGCGTCGCACGAACGCGAGCTGCTCGACTACGCGACCTCGGCGCTCTGCCGCATACCCGGTCTGCGAATCATTGGCGAGGCCCGCGAAAAGGCTGCCATTCTCTCATTCGTCGTGGAGGGCGTGCATCCACACGACATCGGCACGCTGCTCGACCGCGAGGGGGTCGCCGTTCGCGCCGGCCACCATTGTTGTCAGCCGCTGATGACACGGCTGGGCCTGGCGGCAACCGTGCGCGCATCGCTGTCGCTCTACAACACGCGGGACGACATCGACGCGCTGGCCACTGCCGTCGGCCACGCGCGAGAGGTGTTCGCGTGACCTCCGAGGTCCCGGAGCTTTACCAGCAGCTGATTCTCGAGCACAACCGGAACCCGAGAAATTTTCGGATGCTGGAGGGCGGCCGGCGCGCCGAAGGCCATAACCCGCTGTGCGGGGATCACCTGACCGTATGCGTACGCATCGATCACGGCGTCGTCACCGACGCGAGCTTTCTGGGATCGGGGTGCGCCATTGCGAAGGCGTCGGCATCGCTCATGACCGATCGCGTCAAGGGGCTGGACGTCGCCGCGGCCCGCGCGCTCGCCGCGCGCTTCGATCGGCTGGTCACGGCGCCCGCCGGATCGCCGGTCGAGGATCTCGGGACGCTGACAGCCTTCGCCGGCGTCCGCCTTTTTCCCGTCCGCGCCAAATGCGCGTTGCTCGCGTGGCGAACGCTCGCCGCCGCCATCGACGCGCGCGACGACATGGTGTCGACCGAGTAGCGGCCGCGGGTCTCCAGCCACGTCGCCGCCGCGGCGCCCCCGGAACGCGCCGTAGCACAGTTCGTGTTTCTTGTGCTACACTGAGCGCGTGAAAGCATATATTCACGCCCGTCTGGGCGAAGAGGACCGGGCCGCCCTCGAAGAGTTGAAGGCGGCGACGGGGCAGACCGAATCCGAGATCGTTCGACGTGGCCTGCAATTGGTGGCTCAGGAGGAGCGCCGGCGCCGAAGCGCTCTGGAGCTCGCGGGGCGCCGAGTCGGGCGATTCAAGAAAGGGCCACGCGATCTGTCCGCGAACCGGAAGCATCTCGAGGGCTTCGGCGCGTGATCCCCGCCGGGATCCTCCTGGATACTGGTCCGCTGGTTGCGCTGCTGTCCAGGAACGACGCCAATCATGCCCGCGCACGCCAGGTCTTTGCCGAGTGCGCACCTCCCTTCCGCTGCTGCGAGGCGGTTGTGGCCGAGGCGTGCTTCCTGATGCGGAAGGTTCACGCTGCGGGCCCTGCCGACGTTGTGGCGCTGGGAGCACGTGGCGTCTACCGCATGGCGATCGCTGCCGAAGAACACTGGACGAACATCGAGGCGCTCCTGAAAAAGTACTCGGATCGGCCGATCTCTCTCGCTGACGCGTGTCTCATCCGGTGCGCCGAAGTCTTCCAGGAGGCGCGCATCCTCACGTTCGACAGCGACTTCAACGTCTACAAGTGGGGACGGAACAGGAAATTCGAACTGCTGTGATGAGTGTCTCGTTGCGCTGCGGCGGTCATTGACGGCGCACACGCGCGGCGACATGGTGTCCACCGCGTCGCGGCTCACTTCCCCTTCATCCGACGCTGATGGTTCCGGACCTCTTTGCGTACGTTCTGGCCCGCCTCGACGGCCGCTGCTGTTTCGAACGTTCCCTCGCCCGTCCCCGGTCTTCCCTCACGAGCGTAGAAGAAATGCATCTGGACGCTGCTCCGCACGCGCGGGTCGCTCAGAACTTCAATGGTGTGGCGCAGTTCGTGGCCGATCGATCCCATCAGATCCCACTCGGCCTTGCGTGTATCGACGACGACGTGCAGGAGGCGGTTCGGACCGGCGTCGGTCACCCCCACGAAACACGCGCGGACGCCGCGTGCGCATCGCCCCTCTTCCACGTACACAATGCCGTCGCTGGCGTCGATCGTCTCGACCAGGCTCCGGAAGGTCTCCGACCGCACGGCCGCCTGCCCGATCAACG
>DATDHP010000526.1:0-3011 GCA_036521515.1 Vicinamibacterales bacterium | reverse complement strand
GATGTCGAGCGGGTGATCGAGTCCGGCGCGGCCGTTGTCTGGTGTCCGGCGAGCAATCTTGGAATGCTCGGCCGAACGGTCGACGCAGGGACGCTGCGTCGTCTGTTCGCCGCTGGCCGTCTGACGCTCGGCAGCGACTCGCGGCTCACCGGCTCGCGCGACCTCCTCGACGAGCTGCGCGTCGCACGCATCCACAGCGATCTGTCGCCGAGCGAGTTGCTGCGTCTCGTCACCTGCGATGCGAGGCGAATCCTGCGACTGGACGATCGCGGCGCTCTCCATCCCGGACAGCGCGCCGACTGTTCCATCGTGCGTGCCGGAGCCGATCCGTATCGATCCCTGCTCGATATCGGCAGAGCCGACATCCGCGCCGTCGTTCGCGAGGGCGCACCGGTCCTCGCCGACCCTGATTTCGCCGGGTGGTTCGCCCACTGTGGGGTCGATGTCGCCGAGATTCGAGTGGACGGCCGGCCCAAACTCATGGCGCGACCAGTCGCGCGGCCGAGCGCGATTGCGCTGGAGCCGGGCCTGGAAATCATGTGAGAACGAGACGAGTACCGCTCTGTCGCTTCACGTGTGCGATCGTTCGGGTCGCTCGCCGATGAAGCTCGCCGTCCTGCTCCACGGAGGCGTCGACCGCACCGGCGAGGACAGGGTAATACATGCGTTCTTCTGGCTGCTCGAGCGGCTCGCGCGCCGGCACGATGTGCACGTGTTTGCCTTCAACCAGGAACCGGAGCCGGCGACCTGGGAGCTGGCCGGCACTCACGTGCACAATATCGGGCCCGGCAAAGGGTGGCGGCGTCGTCTGGCGGCTGCCTTCGCCGCTGAACACCGCGCGTCGCCGTTCGAGCTCATTCACGGCATCTTCGGATGGGGAGGAATGTACGGCGCGTTGCTGGGCTGGCGGCATCGCGTCCCGGTGCTGTTTCATCCGGCCGGCGGCGAGCTCGTGGCGCTCAACGACATCGCATACGGCATGCGCTGCACTGCGCGCGGCCGCCTCGAGCTCCGCATCGCCACCGCGGGAGCGCGGCGGGTCACCGTCGCGACCGCCTATATGGAGGACCTCGCCGCGTCGCTTCGCATTGCCGCCAGACGTGTCCCGCTGGGCGTGGCGATCGACAAGTGGCCGCCCTGCGATCCCCGCCCCAGACACGATTCGCAGCGCGTCCGGCTGGTGCACGTCGGCGACATCCGCCCGGTGAAGGATCAAGCCATGTTGCTGTCGGCGGCCGACACCCTTCGCAGAGCAGGGCTCGATTTCCATCTCGACATCGTTGGCTTCGACACCACGGATGGTGCTCTCCGGCGATCGCCTCGCGCCCGGTCGCTCGAGCCGCATGTACGCTGGCACGGCGTTCTGGGACGTGCCGACCTTCATGCCGTGATGGAGCGCGCCGATATTCTCCTCATGACGTCGCGGCACGAGGCGGGACCACTCGTTGTTCTCGAGGCCGCCATCGCCGGAGTGCCCACTGTCGGCACAAACGTCGGCCACGTCGCCGACTGGGCGCCGCACGCCGCCGTCGCCGTCGCGGTCGGCGACGCGGAGGCGCTGGCTCGCGAGACGGTGGCGCTCGTCGCCGACGAGCCGCGCCGGCTGTGCATCGCCCGCGAAGCACAGCGGCGCGCCATCGCGATTGACGCCGACTTCACGGCGGCGACGTTCGAGCGTATCTACGAGGAGATGCGGACCCCATGATGAAGCCTGCGGTCGACTACCTGCCAACGGCGGATCCACTGCTCCGTCATCCTCACCTGACCTACTCGGCCATGCCGATGGTCCTCGGCATCGAGATCCGCGTCGAGACGAACAGCCAGTACGTGCGCGATCTCGTCGAGGACACGTTCGGCGCGTGGGCAGGGCGCCGCGAGGGGGAACCCGCGTCGCCATCCGCGACACCCCTCCACGTGCGAATCGTCGTCCACGACGGGAACGAGCACACCGCCGTCCCGTCTCCGGTGCGCTACATCAGCACCGCCGATGGACGACTGATCGTCCATTCGCCCGGAAGCGTGGGGATTGTCGACGAGTCCCGGCGGGAGAGCCTCGCCTACGTGACGGCGGCGCTTGCCGGCGACCGTGAGCACTTTCGAACCGCGGTCATCGAGGCGATCACCTTCGCGCTCCTCGCGTGCTTCGATCGTCATCCCATCCACGCGGCGGCGATCGCCCGGGACGATCGCGCCGTTCTCCTCGCCGGCCCGAGCGGGACGGGCAAGAGCACGCTGGCCTATCTGGCGCACGCCGCCGGCCTGACCGTGCTGAGCGACGACCGCGTCTTCGTGCAGATGGAGCCGGGCCTTCGTATCTGGGGAGCACCGGCAACGGCGCGATTGACGGCCGCGGCGCTCCCCCTGTTTCCGGAACTGCGAGACGCGGGCGTGTCCCCGGCGCCCGGGAACGGCGGAAAGGTCGCGGTCCGGCTGACGCCTCCGAACGACTGGTCGGGCCAGCCGGTCAGCCGCGCGGTTGTCTGCGTGCTCGTACGCGGTGGACGGGCCGCGCTCGACCGGATGTCGCCGGCGAGCCTGTCGGCGGCGCTGCTGTCGCAACTCTCGCCGGGGTTCGACCGGTTCCCGCAGCGCGTCGACCGCGTGGTCGAGGCGTTGACCGCTGGCGGCGGATGGCGGCTCACGCTCAGCAGCGACGCCCGGGAGTCGTTGCCGTTTCTTCGACGCATGCTCGAGACCGACTGAGCGTGGCTGACGCGATGCGTGCGCCGGTCTGGCGCTGTTCTTCAAAGAAAAGGCCGGACTCCGTTCTCGCGGATCCGGCCTTCTTTGGCTTGGGAACACTCACCCTGCGCAACGGTCCGCAGGGCCATGCCGACGAAGGGATGATCGTGGGCGAGCGTCAGGTCTTCGACGCTCGGTAGATGCTCTCGATCGACGCGTCCAGCATCGCGTCGAATTCCTCTGGTGACTGCTGCTTGGTGAGACCTTCCACCAGCGCCCGCGAAAAGCTCGCCACCATTCGATGATTCCTCGACAGGCGCATGTTGGCC
>DATDHP010000525.1:0-12973 GCA_036521515.1 Vicinamibacterales bacterium | reverse complement strand
CTGCGGAGGCCGATTGAGGTGTCCTCCGCGCTGGCCGCGCTGGCGGCGCTCGTCATGATGGGCGTGATGTGGGTGCTGGCCACGCACCCCGAGCGCATCGGTGCGTTCGTGGCCGCGGCCACTCGCGTGCTGCCACGGCGGCTGGGTGTGCGACTCGGTGCGCTGGCCCGTACCTTCAGCGGCGGGTTTGCCGTGGCGCGCGAGCCGCATGCGCTCGCCATGGCGTTCCTGTGGTCCTTTCCGCTCTGGGTCACGCTGGCGAGTGAGACCTGGCTGGTGGCGCGCGCGTTCAGCATCGACATCCCGTTTACCGGCAGCTTCCTGCTGCAGGCGCTGCTGGTCGTGGGCGTGGCCGTGCCGACGCCCGGCGCGGTCGGCAGCTATCACGAGGCATTTCGCATCGGCGTCACCACGTTCTTCGGCGCGCCGAATGACGCGGCGGTCGCTGCGGCCATCGTCGTGCACGCGGTGGGTTTCATGCCCGTCGTGTTCATCGGCATGGTGTTCATGGCCCAGGATGGCTTGTCCGTCCGCCGGCTGCCGGCCCTCACCCGCACCGCGCGCGCAGAGGAGATGCCAGACACCGATGAAATGCCCGTTCTGCGGCCATCTGGGCGATAAGGTCGTCGACTCCCGCGAGAGCAAGGAAGGCGAGGTCATCCGCCGCCGGCGCGAATGTCTCGACTGCGGCCGCCGGTTCACCAGCTACGAGCGGATAGACGAGATCCCGTACATGGTGATCAAGAAGGACGGCACGCGCGAGCGCTTCGAGCGGCAGAAGCTGATTGCGGGTCTCCTCAAAGCGTGCGAGAAGCGTCCGGTGAGCATCGCGGCGATCGAGGGTGTCGCGGACAAGGTGGAGGCGACGCTGCAGGAGCGTCCCGAGAAGGAAATGGGCACGGAGGAAGTCGGCCGCGTCGTCATGGACGAGCTCAAGCGTCTCGACAAGGTCGCCTACGTGCGCTTCGCGTCGGTGTATCGATCCTTCCGCGACGTCGGCGAGTTCATGAGCGAGTTGAAAGAATTGCTCAATGCAAAGGAGTAGCCGGCAGCGGGCAGTGGGCAGCCGGCAGGACGGACGCGGGGGCCGAAGCCCCCGCCCTACGACGTTCAGTTCGGGACCTGCAGCGCGGGGGCTTCAGCCCCCGCGGGGCCAGTGCACAGACCAATGGCTCTGACGCTTCCGCAGACTCCGGCGTCCAGGCCGGTGGCCGCGCCACCGCGGCGGAGCCGCGCGCCGCAGGGGCGCAAGCCGTTCCGCGACAACACGAAGCTGCTGCTGGTTGGCATCGCCATCCTCGTGGCGGCGCTCGGCGGCCTGCTGACGCTCGCCAGCCGCTCCACGACGCTCGCGCCCGACTTCCTGACCGAGTTCGTCCTCTACGCGCTCTCCGCCACGAACCTGACGATGCTGGTGGCACTGGTCTTCGTGCTGGCGCGCAACATCGTCAAGCTGGTGGTGGAGCGGCGGCGCGCGCTCCCGTTCGCGCGGTTCCGCGCGAAGCTCGTCACCGTGCTGCTCGGGATGACGCTCATCCCCGCCGTGCTGGTGCTCCTCGTTGGCAGCGAGTTGATTCGCAACAGCGTCGATCGCTGGTTCAACGCGCCGATGGACGAAATGCTGACCTCGGCCAACGCCATCGCCGGCGACTATTACCAGGAGCAGCAGCGTCTCGTGTCGGAGCAGGCGCAGCGGCTGGCGCGCGACCTGTCGGCGATCGACCTGACGGCCGCCGACCCGGCGCGCGTGCGCGACCTGGTGACGCCCGACGTGCTGCAGGAGCGCATCGAGCTGGTCGAGGTCTACCGCGTCGGCGCGGGCGCAGGTGCGATGTCACAGGTTGTGCCGGTCGTGGATGTCGCCGTGTCGACGCTGCCGCGCGAGTACTCGCGGGCCTCCGCCGATCGCCTCGCCGAGCGCACGGCGGTCGCCGCATCCGAGACGCAGATGAACGAGCCGCTGCCGGGCGGTGGCGAGCTGATTCGCACCGCCGTCCCGATCCGATCGTCGCCCAACGGCCCGATCCGCGGTGTCGTGATCGCCAGCCAGTACCTCACCGGCCAGTTCGCGGCGCGGGCGCGCGGCATGACCAACGCGTACGAGAGCTACCAGCAACTGCGCGTGCTCAGGCAGCCGCTCACGGGCGTCTATCTCTCGTTCTTCCTGATGCTGACGCTGATGATTCTGGTCGCCGCGACCTGGATGGGACTGTACCTGGCCAAGCGCATCACGCGCCCCGTGCACCTGCTCGCCACGGCCGCAAACGAGATCGGCGCCGGGCACCTGGATCACCGTGTCGTGCCGGAAACGACCGACGAGTTCGGCTCGCTGATCGAGGCATTCAACCGGATGGCCGGCGAGCTGTCGGCCAGCCGCCACCGGCTCGAACGTTCGTCGGTCGAGCTCGAGAAGAAGCACCAGGAAGTCGAGGGGCGTCGCCGCTATGTCGAGACGATCCTCGATCGGATCGCCACGGGTGTCGTGTCGGTCGACGCCGCCGGTCGGCTCCGGACCGCGAACTCGGCGGCGGTGCGGCTGCTCCGCATCGACCCCGGCGGCGTCGGGCTGCCGGCGTCGGCGGTCTTCGCTGCCGCGGAGCTCAAGCCGCTCGCCACGCTCATCGACGAGGCGGCGCGCAGCCGCGAGGAGGCGCGCCCCCAGGAGCTGGCGATGACGCGTGGCGGCCGCGAGCTGCACCTCGCCGTCATGACCACGCCGCTCAGGCGCGACGATGGTGTGTCGGAAGGCGTCGTGCTGGTCTTCGACGACGTGACGCCGCTCATCCGCGCCCAGAAGGTGGCAGCCTGGCGCGAGGTGGCCCGGCGCCTGGCACACGAGATCAAGAACCCGCTCACGCCGATTCAGCTCTGCGCCGAGCGCATGCGGCGTCACTTCTCCGGCGCGCCCGAGCAGACGCGCGGGCTCGTCGAGGAGTGCACCACGACGATTGTCGGCGAGGTCGAATCGTTGAAAGAGCTGGTGGACGAGTTCTCGCAGTTCGCCCGCATGCCGGCGCCGCGTGCGACCGCGACCGACCTGCATGCGCTGCTGAATGACGCGCTCAGCCTGTACACAGGCATCTTCACGGACGTCCAGCTGATCCCGCGATTCGCGGCGTCGCTGCCGAAGGTCTCCGTCGACCCCGAGCAGATGCGGCGGGTGATCATCAACCTGGTGGACAACGCGGTCGAGGCCATGGACCAGCGCGGGCGGATCGAGATCGAGACGCAGCACGAGCCGGCGAACAACCTCGTGCGCATCGTCATCGCCGATGACGGTCCGGGCATTCCGGCGGCCGAGCATGACAAGCTGTTCCTGCCGTACTACTCGACCAAGCAGCGCGGCAGCGGCCTCGGCCTGGCGATCGTGCGCCGCATCGTCGCCGAGCACGGCGGCAGCATCGACGTCACCGACAACGTGCCGCGCGGAACGCGATTCGCCATTGAACTGCCCGCATGATCCGCCAATGCGAGCCACGGAGACACGGCGGCACGGAGACATATCTTTCTGAGACTCCGTGTCTCCGTGCCTCCGTCGCCCGTGGATGTGAATGCCTTCGATCTTGATCGTCGACGACGAGCCTGGCGTGCGCAGCGCGCTGAGCGGCGTGCTGCGCGACGAAGGGTACGACGTGGATGCCGTGGAGAGCGGCGAGATGGCGCTCGAGCGCTTCGGACGCCAGTCGTACGACGTCGTGGTCCTCGACATCTGGCTCCCGGGGATGGACGGTCTGGCCACGCTGGCGCGCATGCGGGAACGGCAGATCGATTCCCAGGTGGTGATCATCTCGGGCCACGGCAACGTGGAGTCCGCCGTCCGCGCGATCAAGATGGGCGCGTTCGATTTCGTCGAGAAGCCGCTGTCGCTCGAGAAGACGGTGCTGGTCGTTCGCAACGCGCTCCGCCAGCACCGGCTCGAGGCCGAGAACCAGGCGCTGCGCGCGAAGGTCGATGCCCAGCACCTGATGGTCGGCGAGAGCTACGGTATGGTGAAGCTGCGGGAGCAGGTGGCAATGGCGGCGCCGACCAACGGCCGTGTCCTCATCTTTGGCGAGAACGGCACGGGCAAGGAACTGGTGGCGCGCAATATCCACCAGATGAGCCGCCGGCGGACCGGCCCCTTCGTCGAGGTGAACTGCGCGGCGATCCCCGAGGAGCTGATCGAGAGCGAGCTGTTCGGCCATGTGCGGGGCGCGTTCACCGGGGCGGTCGCCGATCGCCGCGGCAAGTTCGAGCTCGCGCACGGCGGCACCATCTTCCTCGACGAGATCGGCGACATGAGCCTGAAGACGCAGGCCAAGGTGCTCCGCATCCTGCAGGAACAGATCATGGAGGCGGTGGGCGGGTCGACGCGCATTCGCGTGGACGCGCGCGTCCTGGCCGCCACCAACAAGGACCTGCCCGCGGAGATCCGCGCCGGCCGCTTCCGCGAGGATCTGTACTTCCGTCTGAACGTCGTTCCGATCTTCGTGCCGGCCCTGCGCGATCGCCAGGAGGACATACCTCTGCTCGCCGATCACTTCATGGCGATGCTGGCGCGCGAATACGGCCGCCGGCCGAAAGTGTTCGCGGCGGATGCGATGGCTGCACTGCAGCAGTACCCCTGGCCGGGCAACGTCCGCGAGCTCCGCAATCTCGTCGAGCGCCTGATGATCATGGTGCCCGGCGACCGGGTTTCCGCCAGGGACATCTCGTTCCTCGACGTCAGCGCTGTCGCTGCAGCCGAGACCGCCACGCGTCCGGCGGCGCCGCTCGGCCCTCTCCACGACGCCCGCGATCAGTTCGAGCGCGAGTACATCCTCCGCGCCCTCGCCGCGCAGCAGGGCAATATCTCGCGGACCGCCGAGATGCTGGGCATCGAGCGCAGTAACCTGTATCGCAAGATGCGCGGATTCGGCATCGCGCCGCCGCGGCGATCGGAGGACGAGGAGATGGCGTGATTTTCGCAGCGGCCGCCCTTCGGGTCGGCCCTGACGGACGACCCTCGTTCCAGGCCGACCTGAAGGTCGGCCTCTACGAACCGGAGAGTGCCTGGCGCAATTTCGTCTCCAGCACCTGCCGTGGATCGAAGCCGTCGAGCTGGAGTGCGTATTCCGCGGTGCTCACCAACGCCGCGGCCGGGACGAGGCCGACGATTTCGCTCTCGAGCACGTTGACGCCATGGCGCGCGGCTTCCCGTTTCACGACTTCGAAAACGCGAAACATCGGGGTCTTCTCGTAATTGGTCAGGTTCATCGACACCTGCACGATCCCGCGTTCCTCGAGCGCGATGCCCATCGCCTTCACGTATCGGAAACCTCCGCTGCTGTGGCGGATGGCGGCGGCGACCTTCTTTGCGACGTCGAGTCGGTCGGTGGCGAGGTTGATGTTGTAGGCGATGAGCGGCATGCGCGCACCGACGACCGACGCCCCGGCACTCGGGTGCGGCGCCGCCGGGCCGAAGTCGGGCGCCCACTCGGACCTGGCCATCTTCGCGGACAGCCCCTCGAACTCGCCGCGGCGGATGTCCTCGAGGTTGCGGCGTGCGGGATTCGACGCCGCTTCCTCGTAGAGGTAGATCGGCACGTTGAACTGCTGCGCCACGGCCGCCGCCGTACGCTTCGCCAACGCCACGCACTCGTCCATCGTCACGCCTTCGATCGGGACGAAGGGCACGACGTCGACCGCGCCGAGACGCGGATGCTCACCCGCGTGAGTCCGGAGGTCGATCGTCTTCGTGGCCGCGTCGAACAGCGCGAGCACGCCGGCCTCGAGCGGCGCCGCTTCGCCGGCCAGCGTGATCACGGAGCGGTTGTGCGACGCATCGGACGAGCAGTCGAGGATGCGAACGCCGGGGACGCGCCGAAGCGCATCGACGATAGTGGAAACGACGTCGGCGCGGCGTCCTTCACTGATGTTGGGGATGCATTCGATGATCGGCATCGTGCTGCTTAGCATAGCCGGACTGCGAGTGCCCCTAATTCGTTGACCGGCACAGGCTTTTGCCCGATAATCGCTGCGGTGCGACTCACAGCCCAGGATCCAGGGCTCGAGATCCGATTGTGCGTCTTGCTTTGAGCTTTGTGCCTTGAATGACCCCCCGGTCGCGCAGATCCTGATGTCCGATTCGTTACCAGCCAGTACAGGCGGCGGAGCCGCCGACGCGGACCGCGACGCGCGGATCGAGCAGCTTCTTCTCTCGGGCCTCGACCAGTACTTCGCCGGCGACTACCAGCAGGCCATCAACATCTGGACGCGCGTGGTGTTCCTCGAGCGCGGGCACAGCCGCGCTCGCGCCTACATCGAGCGGGCGCGCAGCGCGCTGGCTGAGCGCCAGCGCGAGTCCGAAGAACTGGTCCACAACGGCATCGACGCGTACAACGCCGGTGACGTGGCGACCGCGCGGGACCTGTTGACGAAGGCGGTGGAGCAGGGAGGTCCGAGCGACACGGCGTTCCTGTTCCTCGATCGCCTCAACCAGGTGAGCGGCCCTGCCATGGTCGACGTGCCGCGTGCGCACAGCGCGGGACGGATGGTCCTGGACACGGCCGCGCCGTCGCAGGCCCGCCGCTCGGCGGGCTGGCTGCCGACGATCGTGGTCAGCGTGGCGGCGGCGACGGTGGTGCTGACCGCCACCCTCTCGCTCGTCTCGTGGTTCACCGATCCAGCAGTCCCGCCGGCGGCTGCGCCCGAACGTGCGGTCGTCGAGCCGCTGCCGCTCGTGCGCTCGTCCGAAATCGTCCTGGCGCGCGCGAAGGAGCTCTATTCTGGCGGGCACCTCCGCGATGCCTTGCGGGCGCTCGAGCGTATCGACGTCGCCGATCCCATACGGCCCGAGGCCGACCGTCTTCGGGCGGACGTGCAGCGCGCGCTGCTGGCCGCGGCGACCGGCACACTACAGCCGAGGCCCATGCGCCGATGAAGTGCCCGAAGTGCGACTACCTGGGCTTCGAAACCGGCAACCGGTGCAAGAACTGTGGGTACGACTTCTCGCTTCTGGCCACACGCGCCGCGCCGCCTCACGCGCTGAAGGTCGACGTGCGCGAGCTTCCGCTCTTCGCGCCGCCTGGCGCGGATGACGACGACGAGCCGCTCATCAGAGTGCCGGCTGCGCCGCGCGCCCCGTTATCGGTGAGGAAGACGCCCGACACGCCGCGGCTGCGCGCCGCGGCCCTTCCGCCTCCGCGCGCCGGGGATGAGCCGATTCTCCAGTTCACGGACGAGACGGTTCCGTTTGTCGACCTCCCTCTGCGAGATGAGGAGCCGGCCGCACGCGTAGCAGTCGACGTGGGGCGCACGCCAGCGGCACCCGCGCAGAGGACCCCCACTTCTGCCAGCCGCCGACTCGGTGCAGCCGGGGTCGACCATCTGATTCTGTTCGCGATCGACGCGGCGGTGGTGTATTTCACGCTGCGCATCTCGGCGCTGCCGCTCACCGACTGGCAGCTGTTGCCGCCGATCCCGCTCCTCGCGTTTCTCGGTCTCCTGAAATTCGCCTATTTTTGTGCGTTCACTGCCGTCGGCGGGCAGACCATCGGAAAGATGGCGCTCGGCATCCGCGTGGTGACCGATGACAACGCCGCGGTTGATGGCTCACGCGCGATCCAGCGCACCATCGCTGGCGTCGCGGCATTCGCGCTGGGACTCGGGTTCATTCCTGCGCTCGTCGGCGCCGAGCGCCGCGCCTTCCACGATCGCGTCGCCCGCACGCGGGTCGTGGCGCTGCGTTCCGCCTGACGCGTCCGTTACGTGAATCGTTTCGGGATCTTCGTCGCAACGTGCGGATACCTCGGGTATGTACCGGTGGCGCCAGGGACGTTTGGCGCCGCCTTGGGGCTCGCCGTGTTCTTCGCGGTGCGCAGCACGGGTTCGGTTGCTGTGGAGCTGTCGGTGATTGCGGTCGTGTTTGCCGTCGGCCTGTGGAGCAGCACGGTCGCCGAGCATCACTTCGGCGGCATCGACCCGGGCCCGGTCGTGCTCGACGAAGTGCTGGGCATGCTGATCACGCTCGCCCTCTTGCCGGTGAACACGGCGGGCGCCATCACCGGCTTCCTGGTGTTTCGCGTCCTCGACGTCGTCAAGCCGTGGCCGTCCGCGCGCTTCGAGAAGCTGCCGGGCGGCCTCGGCGTCATGGCCGACGATGCCATGGCCGCCATTTACGGCAACCTCGTGATGCGCGGCCTCATCGCGCTGCTGCCGGGAGCGCTCACATGAGACCGCTGTCGCGCGCCGCCATCATCGCGGTGGGCAGCGAGATGCTCACGCCGTCGCGCATCGACACGAACTCGCTGTTCGTCACCGAGCAGCTGAACGCGCTGGGGATCGACGTCGTGTTCAAGACGATCGCTGGCGACGACCGGGACGAGCTCGCGCACTGCTTTCGCGCCGCGCTCGACCGCGTCGATCTGCTCGTCTGCAGCGGCGGTCTGGGGCCGACTGACGACGACCTCACACGCGAGGTGGCGGCAGACGTGCTGCGCCAGCCGCTGCGGGAAAACGAGGCGATCACGAGCCAGATCAGGGCTCGCTTTGCCAGACGGGGCCTGGACATGCCGGAAATCAACCGGCGGCAGGCGATGGTGCCGGCCGGCGGCGAGGTCGTGGAGAACCCGAATGGCAGCGCGCCCGGCCTGTGGCTCGAACACGACGGCCGCCTGGTTCTGCTGCTCCCGGGGCCGCCGCGCGAGCTGAAGCCGATGTTGACCCGGCTGGTCGACGGACGGCTGGCGGCGCGCGCAGCCGGCCTGTCGCTCGTCCGCCGCGTGATTCGCCTCACGGGCCGAACCGAATCGCACACCGAGGAAGTGGTTCGGCCGCTGTATGCGCAGTGGGCGTCGGCGCCCATCCCGATCGCCGCGACGATCCTGGCATCGCTGGGGCAAGTCGAGCTGCATCTCTCGGCGCGTGCGCCGGCGCGCGCCGAAGCGGCGTCGGCCCTCGACGCCGCGGTGCAGCAGGTGGTCGCCGTGCTCGGCCCGGACGTGTACAGCACGGATGGTCGATCGTTGGAGCAGGTCGTCGGCGAGCTCCTGGCGGCGCGCGGCCTGCGAATCGGCGTCGCCGAGTCCTGCACCGGCGGCCTCATCACCTCTCGTTTGACCGACGTGCCTGGGAGCTCGCGTTACGTGGACACGTCGGTGGTGACCTACTCGAACGAGGCAAAAACGCAATGGCTCGGCGTGTCCCCGGAGCTCATCGCTGCGCACGGCGCGGTGAGCGAACCGGTCGCGTTGGCCATGGTGGCAGGGATGCGCGAACGCGCCGGCGCGGACGTGGCGATCGCCGTGACCGGCATCGCCGGGCCCGGTGGCGGCTCGCCCGAAAAGCCGGTCGGAACGGTCGTCGTCGCGGCGATCGCTGGATCGACGACGCGCTCGCGCCTCTTCCGGTTCATCGGCGAGCGTGAGATGGTCAAGTTCCAGGCGTCACAGGCCGCCCTCGACATGGTGCGGCGCATGCTCTCGGATGCGTGATTCGTGATTCATGATTGGCCATGCGCCTGTTCGTGGCCGTGGAGATCGACGCCGCGCTTGCGCGCGAGCTGGTGCGCGCGGCGGGTGAGCTGCGCCGGCGCGTCGAGGCGCGCGCGCCGCGCGCTCGCGTGACGTGGGTCGCAGCCGATCGCCTGCATTTCACCGTCCGCTTCATCGGCGAGGTCGATGACGATCGTGTCCCGGCCATCGTCGCAGCGCTCGCGGCACCGCTGCCGCTCGCGCCGTTCGACCTGACCATCGCTGACTTGGGTGCGTTCCCACTGAAGGGCCCGCCGCGCGCGTTCTGGGCCGGCATCAGCCAGGGGAAGACGGAAATGTCCAGCCTGGAGCACGCGGTGAGTGCACGGCTCGCCTCGTGCGGGATTGGCGCCGACCTGCGCGCATACAGTCCCCACCTGACACTCGCGCGCGTGCGCGAGGCCGGAGGCCTCAGGACCCGCGAGACGCTCGATGCGGCGCCACACGGCCCGTTCGGCACGACGCGCATTGACGCGATTACACTGTTCGAGAGCCGGTTGTCGCCGAAGGGACCGACGTATGTGCCAGTTCAGCGCACCCCGCTACGGGCCGGCTGAGGCCGGCCCCACGACGACTCTGGATAATGTGGCTTCCGGCTTTAGCCGGAAGAACGGATCTTCCGCCTGAAGGCGGAAGCCACAGGGGCCGGGGTTAACCAGCCCACGAAAATGGAGCACATCCTAGCCCTCGCCGTTGCGTACCTGCTCGGCTCCGTGCCGTACGCGTTTCTCTTAGCTCGACGCCGCGGGATCGACCTGCGCCGCGTCGGGAGCGGCAACGTCGGCGCGTCGAACGTGCTGCGGACGGGCAGCGTGCCCGACGCCGTGGCGGCGATGTGCCTCGATGGCGCCAAGGGCTGGATGGCTGTTGTCGTGGCGCAGCGGTTGACGGCTGGTGAGACGACGCCAGTGGCCGCCGGCGTGGCCTCGATCGTCGGCCACATTTATCCGGTGTGGCTCGGATTTCGTGGCGGCAAGGGCGTGGCGACGGCCGCGGGCGTGTTCGCGGCGCTCGCCCCCCTGGCACTGGCCATCGCCAGCAGCGTGTTCATTGCCGCCGTGTGGGTGACTCGCTACGTTTCGGTCGGATCGATGGCTGGAGCGATCACGCTCGCGGTTGCCACGGCCGCAGGTGACATGTCGACGTCCGTGGCCGTTGGCGGCGTCATCTCGGCGATCATCATCGTGTATCGACACCGTGCCAACCTCGCGCGACTGCGTGCGGGCACCGAACGCCGTGTCGGCCACTGAGAACTGGGGGCGTTATTCGCAGAGTTGCCGTATTGGGCGCCGGCGGGTGGGGGACGGCCCTTGCCGTTCACCTCGCGCGAGCGGGGCACGACGCCTCCCTGTGGGGCCGCGATCCCGCATTCGTGGTCGACCTGCGTACCCGCCGCGCCAATGCGATCTACCTGCCGGACATCACGTTTCCCGATCGGCTTCGCGTCACAGCCGATCTCGACGATGCGCTGCAGGACACGGAATTCATCGTGGTCGCCGTGCCGTCGCACGGGACACGAGACGTCGTCAGGCGTGCGGCGCCGTTCGTTCGCCGCGGCGCGACGGTCGTGAGCACCGCGAAAGGGCTCGAGCAGGACACGTTGTTCCGCGTCTCCGAGGTCATCGAGCAGGAGCTCGGCGGGGCCGCCCGGGTCGCGGTGCTCTCCGGCCCCAGCTTCGCGGCCGAGCTCGCCCGCGAGCTGCCGACGGCCGTCTCGGTCGCGTCCCGGGATGCCGCGCTCGTGGAACAGGTGCAGGCCGAGTTTCGCGCACCCTATTTCCGGCTCTACGGCACGAGCGACGTGGTCGGCGTGGAAATGGGTGGCGCCCTGAAGAACGTCACGGCGATCGCCGCCGGCGTCGCCGAAGGCCTCGGCCTTGGCCACAATGCGCTGGCCGGCCTCATCACGCGCGGGCTGGCGGAGATTACGCGGGTGGCGTGCGCGGCGGGCGCCCATCGAGAGACGCTTGCGGGGCTCGCCGGCCTCGGAGATCTCGTACTTACCTGCACCGCGTCGCTCAGCCGGAATCGTCACGTCGGCGCCGAACTGGCCCGCGGACGGTCGCTGCCAGACATCCTCGCCGGGATGAAGATGGTGGCCGAGGGAGTACGGACGACGGAAGCTGCGCTTGCGCTGGGGACGCGCCACGGCGTCGAGCTCCCGATTGCCGGCCAGGTTGGCGAACTGATCGCCGGGCGCAAAGACGCCCGGACGGCCCTGTATGAGCTGATGCTCCGCCCCCAGCGGGCGGAGGCAGGATAATGAGACGATGAAGATGAGTCATGAAAACGATGACCGATGAACGAATGATTCGATCATCAATCTCATATCGATGATCAGATCATCCGCTCATCGTTCATCGATTCATCCAGTCACTTTCCTTGGAGTCTGAACCTTGGGATTCTTTGACCGCCTTCGTGACGGGCTCACGCGCACGAAAGAACACATCGTCAGCCGCTTCGAGGAAATCGTTGAGCAGGCCGACACCGAGGAGAAGCGCAGCCGGCCGGTCGACGTCGACACGGTCGAAGCGCTCGAGGAGCTGCTCCTTTCCGCGGACGTCGGTGTGGCGGCGACGGAGAAGATCGTGCTCGCGGTGCGCGATCGCGCGCGGCGCGGCGAGAGCCTGCGCGACCTCGTGAAACAGGAGATTCGCCGCATCTTCGACGCGGTCGACCTACCGGCGCCGGCCCCGGGTGGAAACGGCCATCGACCGCACGTGACGCTCGTCGTTGGCGTGAACGGGACGGGGAAGACCACGACGATTGGCAAGCTGGCCAATCTGCTCAAGGCATCGGGCAAGCAGCCGCTCGTCTGCGCCGCTGACACGTTCCGCGCCGCGGCCGTGGAGCAGCTCGAAATCTGGGCCCGGCGCGCGCAGGTGGATATCGTCCGCGCCAAGGAAGGATCCGATCCCGCCGCGGTCGTGTTCGACGCCATCCAGTCGGGCAAGGCGAATGGGCGTGACCCGGTGCTGGTCGATACGGCCGGACGCCTGCACAACCGCGTGAACCTGATGAACGAGCTCGACAAGATCAAGCGCGTCGCGGCACGCGCCGCGGAAGGCGCGCCGCACGAGGTCCTGCTCGTGCTGGACGCGACCGTCGGCCAGAACGGGGTGCAGCAGGCACGCGAGTTCACGAGCGTCGCGGGAGTGACCGGCATCGTTCTCACCAAGCTTGACGGGACCGCCAAGGGCGGTGTGGCCGTCGCCATTGCACACGACCTCAAGCTCCCCATCCGCTACGTCGGCGTGGGCGAGGGCATCGACGATCTGATTCCGTTCTCCGCCGAGGACTACGTCGACGCGTTGTTCCAGGAGAAGTGGTAGACGACTCGCGGTGGATGCGGCGGGCGCTGGAGCATGCCCGGCGCGGCCTGGGTCGCACGACGCCGAACCCGGTCGTTGGCGCCTGCGTGGTGACAGCGGAGGGCGTCGTCGTCGGCGACGGCGCGCACGAGCGGGCCGGCGAGGCACACG
>DATDHP010000524.1:0-5363 GCA_036521515.1 Vicinamibacterales bacterium | reverse complement strand
AGGGTCTGAACCAGCCGCCAGCAGGCAGCGGGCAGCCGGCAGCGCAGAGTGCCTGCTTCGAACTGCCGGCCGCTGCCCGCTGCCTGCTGCCAGCTATTTCTTCAGCGTCAGCCTGACCGGCGTCCCGTCCGGGATCGTGACGAGCTCGACGGCCTCTTCTTCTATCGCGGTTACGCGGAACCGGCCAAGGACCTCATCGCCCGGGCGCGCGAGGATCACGCCCGAAAACGTGCTGAGAATTGCGGTTCGCGTCGTCTCGTCCCCATTCTGATCTGTTGCGACCCCGGCCAATCTCATCGGCAGCGGCGGCGGAGCAGGTGGCTGTTCGACGACGGGCAGCGAGGGAATTTCAACGGCGGGGGCTGGCGTCGATTGCGGCGCGGGCTTCGGCGCAAACCGGAACAGGTTCCGTCCCGGTTCGCGATACAACGCCTCCTGCTGCAGCCGGGCCTGGAGGCGGTTCGCCTGCTCCTCGATGTCGGACGCGGCGGCCGGCGCACCGGCCGCTTCGCGCGGTTGCGCCGGCCTCACGCCACCAGGCATCGTCGAGGGTTGCGCGACAAACCACATCGACAGCACCCCTGCGCCGGACATCAATGCATAGGTTTTCCAGGTCATCGGAAGAAACATGTTCATCCTAACATTTCGGCGGAAGTCGGGATGGGGATCAGGAATCGGGGATCAGGGATCGGGGATCGGTTGGAGAGCTCGAAGCGCCCCTCCGGTCCCGATCCCCCGATCCCCGATCCCCACCGTGCTATGATTCGCCGTGCACCCTGTAACGTTCCGAAATCCTTTCGAACGAACGTCACAGACTCCCAAAACCGTCGCCGTCATCCCCGCCCGATACGACTCGAGGCGCCTGCCCGGCAAGCCGCTCGCCGACATTGGCGGCCGGCCGATGATCGAGCACGTCTATCACCGCGCCGCCCAGGCCAGGGGCGTGGACGCGGTCGTGGTCGCCACCGACGACGAGCGGATTGCGAAGGCCGTCGAGCGCTTCGGCGGCATCGTGCGGATGACCGACCGGCTGCATCGAACGGGCACCGACCGTATCGCAGAGATCGCGCCCCAGCTGGCGTGCGACATCATTGTCAACGTCCAGAGCGACCTCCCGCTCATCGAGCCCGGAAAGATCGAACAAGTCCTGCGCCCGCTGGCTTCGGATCCCACGCTCGAGATGTCTACGTTGCGCAAGGCCATCACGGATGCATCCGACTACACGAATCCGAACGTGGTCAAGGTCGTCGTCGACCGCGCCGGCGACGCGCTGTATTTCTCGCGGTCTCCGATCCCCTTCGTTCGCGGCTCCGGCACGTCGTACAAGCACATCGGCCTGTATGCGTATCGCCGCGCGTTCCTGCAGACGCTTGCGGCGCTTCCGCAAACTCCGCTCGAGATCGCCGAATCGCTCGAGCAGCTCCGGGCGCTGGAGCACGGTTTCCGCATCCACGCCGTGGAGACGCACTTTGAATCCATCGAAGTAGACACCACGGAGGATCTGGAGCGCGCGCGCCGCCTCATTGCGGTCGCCGCGCGCACATGAGGCGGCATGACGCAGCGACCTGATGGACGTCCAGTGAAGTACATTTTCGTGACCGGCGGCGTGGTCTCGTCCCTGGGGAAGGGTCTGGCCGCCGCATCAATCGGCCGCCTGCTGGAGGACCACGGCTACACTGTGGCGCTCCAGAAGTTCGACCCGTATATCAACGTCGACCCCGGCACGATGAGCCCGTACCAGCACGGCGAGGTGTACGTCACCGACGACGGGGCGGAAACGGACCTCGACCTGGGCCATTACGAGCGCTTCACCAGCATGGTCGCCAGCCGCAACAGCAACTGGACGACCGGCAAGATTTACCTCTCCGTCATCCAGAAGGAGCGCCGCGGCGACTACCTCGGGCGCACGGTGCAGGTCATCCCGCACATCACCAACGAGATCAAGGACGCGATCCGGTCGGCGAGCCGGGACGTGGACGTGGTGCTGGTGGAGATCGGCGGCACGGTCGGCGACATCGAGAGCATGCCGTTCCTCGAGGCCATCCGCCAGTTCCGCCTCGATGCGGGGCGGGAGAACACGATCTATATTCACCTCACGCTCGTCCCCTTCATCGGCACGGCCGGCGAGCTCAAGACCAAGCCGACGCAGCACAGCGTCCGCGACCTGCGGTCGATCGGCATCCAGCCGGACATCCTGCTCTGTCGCACGGACCGGTTCCTGGACGTGGAAATCAAGCGCAAGATCGCGCTCTTCTGCGACGTGAGCGAGGAGGCGGTCATCACGGCGAAGGACGTCGACACGATCTACGAGGTGCCGCTCGTCCTGAAGGCAGAGGGCCTCGACCAGATTGTGCTCAAGCAGCTCGGCCTGCCGATCACGCAGGCGCGGACGCAGGCCTGGGAAGAGCTCGTCGATCGCATCAAGAACCCCGTGGACGACCTCACGATTCACGTGGTCGGCAAGTACACGGGGTACGAGGACTCTTACAAGAGCCTCAACGAGGCGCTCTTCCACGGCGGGTTCGCCCACCGGCTGCGGGTGAGATTGAACTGGGTGGAGGCCGAAGCGCTCGAGAAGGAAGCCGGTCTCAAGGCGCTCGAGGGCGCGCATGGCATCCTCGTGCCGGGTGGTTTCGGGTCGCGCGGCACCCGCGGGATGATGAAGGCCTCGGAGCACGCGCGCGCGCGCGGCATCCCCTTCTTCGGCATCTGCTACGGGTTCCAGTGGGCCACGGTCGAGTTCGCGCGGAACGTGTGCGGCCTCGACGGCGCCGATTCCACGGAGGTGGACGAGAACGCGCCGCACAAGGTGATCTACAAGCTTCGCGACCTGCTGGGAGTGGACGATCTGGGCGGCACGATGCGGTTGGGCCGCTACGCGTGCGAGCTGGCGCCCGGGTCGGTGGCGGAACGGATCTACGGCGCACCACTCGTCTACGAGCGCCATCGGCACCGGTTCGAGTTCAACTGCCTCTACGAGCCAGCGCTCAGCGAGAAAGGAATGAAGGTCTCCGGCCGCTCGCCGGACGGCAAGTTCGTCGAGATCGCGGAGCTCCCGACGCACCCGTGGTTCGTGGCGGTGCAGTTCCATCCCGAGTTCCAGTCGAAGCCGCTCAGGCCGCACCCGCTCTTTGCGAGCTTCGTGGAGGCCGCACACCGGCACAAGACGGGGACGCTGGACACGGCCAGCCTGGCTGCCGCGAGCCGCTAGAATAAGGACCGTGAATCCGGTCCGGGTCGGACCCTTGTCGATCGGGGGCGGGCATCCCCTCGCTTTCATTGTCGGCCCGTGCGTGATCGAGAGCCGGTCGCACGCGCTCGAGACGGCCGCAGAGATCAAGACGATCGCGGCACGCTGCCGAGTGCCGGTCATTTTCAAGGCGTCATACGACAAGGCCAACCGGACGTCCCGCACATCGTTCCGCGGCCCGGGCCTCGAGGCCGGACTCGCCACGCTGGGCGAGGTGCGGAGCCGGACCGGGCTGCCGGTGCTGACCGACATCCACGAGCCAGCGCATGCGGCCGCCGCCGCCGCCGTCGTGGACGTGGTGCAGATCCCGGCGTTCCTGTCGCGGCAGACCGATCTCCTCGTGGCGGCGGCGCGCACCGGCAAGGCGGTGAACGTGAAGAAGGGACAGTTCCTCGCGCCGAAGGATATGAAGCACGTCATCGCCAAGATCACCGCCGAAGGCAACCCGTCCGTCCTCGTCACGGAGCGCGGCGTGAGCTTCGGCTACAACAACCTCGTGGTCGACATGCGCGCCTTCCCGATATTGCGTGAGCTGGGGTATCCGGTCGTGTTCGACGTCACGCACAGCCTTCAGCTGCCGGGAGGCGGAGACGGCGTGACAGCCGGCCTCGCCGAATACATCGAGCCGCTCGCGTCGGCGGGCGTGGCCGCGGGCGTCGATGCGGTGTTCGTGGAGGTGCACCAGGATCCGCCGCGTGCGAAGAGCGACGCGGCAAACGCGCTTCGTCTCGACATGCTCGAGGGGCTCATCATGAAACTGAAGCGGATCGATACGGCCGCCCGCGATCAGGCGGGAGTGTCACGTTCGTGACCCCGCGACACGCTCGGGGTCAGCCCGAGCCCGGCCGCGGGCTGACCGGGCTCACCGCGGTCGACATCGCGCTCGCGCGCAAGGTCCTGCAGACGGAAGCTGCCGCGATTCTCGCCCTTGTCGAGCGCCTCGACGATCGCTTCGAGCAGGCGGTGCGCCTGCTGCTCGAGTGCCGCGGCCGCGTGATCGTCACCGGCATGGGCAAGTCGGGGATCATCTGCCGCAAGATTGCCGCGACATTGTCGAGCATCGGCACGCCGGCCTTTTTCCTTCACCCGGCCGAAGCCACCCATGGCGATCTCGGCAAGATCCAGGCCGAAGACGTGGTCGTGGCGCTTTCGTACAGCGGCGAGACGGAGGAGCTGCTGCGCCTGCTCGAGACGATCAAGCGTCTCGGCGTGCGCCTCATCGCGATCACCGGACACTGCGGGTCGACGCTCGGCAAAGCCGCCGACGTCGCGCTCGACTGCCGGGTCTCCGAGGAAGCGTGTCCGCTCAACCTCGTGCCCACCGCGAGCACGACCGCCGCGCTCGCGTTCGGCGATGCGCTCGCCATGACGCTGCTCGCCGCCAAGGGATTCCGCGAAGAGGACTTCGCCAACCTGCACCCCGGCGGCAGGCTCGGCAAGCGGTTCATGCGCGTCGGGCAGTTGATGCACGGCGGAGACGAGACGCCGATCGTCGGCAGCGACACGCGGATGCACGACGTCATCTACGAGATGTCGCGCAAGGGGCTCGGCATGACCTGCGTCGTCGACGACGAGCAGCGGCTCATCGGCATCATCACCGACGGCGACCTGCGGCGGCACATGATCAACTGGGCGAACTTCCTCGAGCGCTCGGCCGGCGACGTCATGACACGCAACCCGATTACCGTCAGCCGCGACACGCTCGCCGCCGAAGCGCTGCACGTGCTGGAGCAGCGCAAGATCACCTCACTCGTCGTGGTCGGCGACCGCGGCGAAGTCCAGGGCGTCGTGCACCTGCACAACCTGTGGCGGACGGGGATGGTCTGACTCAGCCAAAGTAGAAAAGTGGAAAAGTGGAAAAGTGGACAAGTAAGTTGAAAGTAGAACCAGCTGCTTCGAGCGCAGGCTCGCCGATGCGCCGGCAGCCACGCATCGAATGCCGCCCCGAGCTGGTTGCATCTTCCACTTACTTTTCCACTTCTCCACTTCTCCACTTCTCCACTTTATCTTCCATGCCTCCTTGACCACTCGCGGAGTTGATTCGCAACGACCATGGCGGGCGGCTCCGTGGAGATGCGGTCCACCGGCCAGGGGAGGCGCCAGGTCCAGTTGT
>DATDHP010000523.1:0-1615 GCA_036521515.1 Vicinamibacterales bacterium | reverse complement strand
GAGTTGCGTTTCAGCCGGCGGAAGAGCTCAGCAATATGCATCCTGCGGTGGCTATAACGATTGGATCAGCTGGGTCCGATACAATTGACGTCACACCCGATCCATTCATCCGGGTAGGTGCATCCATCCCATGCCTAGCACGCGCGCCAGCGCATCCGTCAGCACGGCCGCGTTTGTACTTTTGTTGCTGAGCTTTCCTGCCCAGACACTGGCGCAGCAGGTCAAGGTCTCTCTTCGTGTGGCGCCGTTGGGCTCGCTGAGCACGTCCCCACTCTTCGTTGTCGATGTCATCGAGGCTCCCTCGCGCCGCGGTGTGACGCTTCCCTCCCTGACCGTGACCGACACAGCGAGCGGACCGCAGCTGGCGAACCTTGCACTCGCGCTCCCCGTCATGACGATCAACCGAACCTCCGTGACCTCGCGGTTCGGCGACCAGCAACTGCCGCAGACGTTTCTGGTCTCGCCCCTGTCGGGCGACTCGGTGCATGCGCCGATGCGAGGGGTGAGCTTCTCGACGGCGGGCGCGACCCCGTGGACCGTGTCGATTGGTCAGCTCGACACGGCGTCGTATACCGGCGTGCCGACATCCAGCGGTCCCTCGGTGGTCGCGCTCGCGGTGAACCTCGCGCCATACCGCCGTTTGTCCGTGGCCCCGAGGCTGCTGGTTCCGGTGCGCTCCAAGGACAGGTGGCACACGAGCATCGGGACCGCCATCCGGGCCGACGTGATGCCGCGCGTTGCGTTCGTCAGCGACGTCGGTGCCGCCGACGGTGCGAACGGCGGTTGGGCGCCGCTGGCGTCGGCCGGTCTGCTGGGTCATTGGGCCGGGACCGAGGTCGAGACCAGCGTCCTGCGCGGGGCGCCCTCGTTTGGCGCCCAGGATATGGCGACCGTCGGTTCGGTCGATCGAGAGCTGGCACGGGCCCGGATGCGGCCACTGTCGGGGCTGACGCTTTCGGGTCTCGTCAGCTGGTCGCGGCCCGCGAGCGCCGCGCGCACCGCAGACACGACGCTTGGCTCGGTCGGCGTCGTCTACGACCGGCTGCCGTATGGCCAGCTGGCGGCCACGCGGGAGCACGAGCTGACGTCGTCGCGGGCGTGGGACACGACGCGCCTCGAGTGGCGGCACCAGGCTCTGAGGGGCCTCACCATTCGGTATACCGACAGGCGTGATGCGAATTCCGCTTCATCCGCAACCGATCACGCGTCGCGACTGCTCGAAGTAGACGTGCCCTCGCTGACGCCGCAGCATGTCGGTGGTCGGCTGAACCTTCGAGCCGCGCTCGCCGCGAATCCCTACGCTGATGGCGCGCTCGTCAGCTCGCGCGTGAGTGGCCGCGTCGCCGTCGCCGACGACGTCGCGCTGGTCGGCGAAACCGAGCTGGAGCTGGCGCGCAGCGACGGAGGACAGCGGCTGCGAGCGTTGCGCCTGACCACTGATGTCGCCGTCATGCGCGGCACGGCTGTTCAAGTGTTATGCACGTATCGAGCAGGAATGCCGTTCTCGATTGCCCGGGCGTTCGAGGCGCGAATCTCCAGGACCATCGAACTGTCTTCGTGGTAGCAGGCGATCACTGCCTCTGCGAGGTCCGTGGAATCCCGACCCGCACCTGAC